>JAUICO010000175.1 GCA_030427825.1 bacterium
TACTCACCCGTGCGCCGCTCTACTAAGCGCCCGAAGGCACCGTTCTCGCTCGACTTGCATGTGTTAAGCACGCCGCCAACGTTCGTTCTGAGCCAGGATCAAACTCGCCAGTTTAATAATAACCGTGCCCCTTCTTACGAGAGGGCCGGTTTATCATCGTTGACGTGCCCCAACAGCTTCCTGCCGAGGACTTAGGTCCCGTACATCACTTGTCGAATCCAATGCCCGAATCTCCTTGGAAATCAGGGCCCTGAAGACGACTCTATTAGCGTCATCTCTCTTCTTCCTGCTCGATTTTCAAAGAACCTCCGGAGGGCTGTTCCCGACCGGGGCGCGGAAGCTACTCGTTTCTGACCGAAGGTCAAGTACAAGATGGCCCGGATTCGAAGTTTTTCAGATCCTCAAGGAGGACGGTGATCAACTCACGAGTCGCGGTTCCGCGGGGCGGGCATACTGCTCTGAATCGGAGCTGGTATCAATGGGTAAATGCGATCCAATTCGAAGATTTTCGATCCCCCTCGCTCAATCAGCCGGAGGCGACGCGGACCGGTAGCGCTATGGCCGCTGTTTGTGCGACAATGGCACCGCGCGAAGACCCATGGAGCGCCCACAATGAAACCAGATGTGACGCAGGTAACTCTCTTTCGCCACGGCGTGGCTGCCTATGTGCACCACGCCGAGGTCAACGGAGATGACGTCGTAGCTATCGATGTCCGCGACACAGCGATGAACGATGTGCTGAAATCCATCACCGTTCACGATGCGGCGGGAGCCCTCGCTTCAATAGACTACGAGCCGCACCCGGCGCTTGGCGACAGGCTTGAGGATATTCGCGTCGACCTGCCGCGCGGTGGCGGCCTCGTCGACCTCCTGCGAAACCTCACCGGCGCCTCACTATCCGTCTCTGTAGGGGACGCATCGGTGACCGGACGCCTTGTTGGAGTCGAGAACATCGACCGGAGCACGACCACAGGTGTTGTCCATCGTGCGCACATCGCCCTGGTCAGTGACGGCGCTGTACGCAGCGTCGCCCTGGACGAGGTTCGCGAGCTGCGCCTGCTGGACGAGGACCTGCAGGGCGACATTGAGCGCCTCCTCGCGAGGCACGACCGAACCCGCCGAGCGAGCACCCGCGAGATTCGGCTGCGACTCAAAGGCAGCGGTGCCCGCGTGATGGCTGTCCGCTACATGACCCCCGCGACCGTGTGGAAGACCAGCTACAGGATCGCGGTGGTCGGCGATGGCGCGCCCACACTGATCGCCTTTGCCCTCGTCGACAATGACAGCGAGCACAACTGGCGGGACGTTCGGCTGAGCCTCGTGTCAGGCCTGCCGATCAGCTTCACGCACGATATATATGCGCCCACAATTCGCGAGCGCCCGCACATCCGGGTCGAGACCGAATCCGCGGTCGCGCCGCCACTGATGGACAGCGCCGCCTGGAGCTATGACGAGAGCGCGGTATCCGGCAAAGTCACGCCCCACGGGAGCCCCGTCGCGCAGCCGGCAGCTGCACCTGCGCCGGCCCAGATGATGCGCGGTCGGGCCGCGGTACGAAAAGGCGCCGTCGCCGAGAGTTCGATGATGGCGGCCGGCGTTGTACAGCTGCAGGATTCCGTGGAGACCAACACGGCGACCGTCCGCAGCGGCGACCAGTTCCGGTACGATATCCAAACACCGGTCACGATCGACCGCGGGCGGTCAGCGTCAGTGCCCATCGCAGCTGTTGAGCTGCGCGGCGAGGTTGTCGCCGTCTACAACGAGTCGATTCGACGCCTGAACCCGCTGACCGCGATCAGGCTCAACAACAACTCTCCCCTCACCCTCGAAGCCGGGCCCGCCACGGTCTTTCGCGAGCACGAATACGCCGGCGAGGCCATGCTCGACACGCTACGACCCGGCGAAGACCGCATCGTGCCCTTCTCCGTCGAGCTCAGCTGCGAGATCACGACTCGACTGAACTCGCATATCGCCGCTGCCCGGGAAGTCCAACTTGCCGATGGACATCTGACCATCGTCGATCAGGTCACTCACACATGCGTCTACACCATCGCGAATCGCCGCGACCGGGCGATACGGCTCTGGATTGAACACCCGCACCGCGACGGCGCCACCTTCTGGGAGAACAAGCCCAAAGAGGTCACCGAGTCTCACGCCCGCTTCGTCACCGAAGTAAAGGCCAACTCGCAGGTCGACTTCAGCGTCATTGAAGTCGAGCGCCGCAGCCGGACCACTGTCGTGCAGATCAGCAGTGTCGACCGATTCGCCACCATCCTCAAAGACAACGGACACGGCCCCCACGCCAAGCGTCTCGCCCCCCTCGTCGCCCTCGCGCGGCGGGACAGCGAGCTCGGCAGGCGCCAACGGGACATCGAAGCACGCCTCAAGGACATCACCGCCGATCATCAGCGCCTTCGCGCCAATATGAAGTCTCTCGACCCGAAGACGGTGAATGAGAAGACCCTTCGCGATCGCTACGTCGATCAGCTCGCTCGCGACGAAGAGACCCTCACCGGCCTCAATCGTGAGCAGCGTACGATCGCAGACCAGCGCGCGCTGATCGCGAAGCAGTTCGCTGAAAGCCTGGAAATGCTCTGAACGCGGCCCGCCTACGGGGGCCATCAACCCGACCTGTACTTACACCACATTATCGATGAACATCCTCGCTGAGGGCTCCGGCTACATTCTCCATGAGCACGGGCCGATCGTTCGGCTGAGCAACCGCGAGCTTGGGGAGTGGACCCTGCCCTACTGGTTCGCGCTCGCCTGGAGCGGAACCGCTTTCGTCGGCTTCGTCGTGGCCTGCGCCATGCTCATCGCCGGCGAATCCGGCGCGCTGATCGCCGTCGCGGTCTGCGGCGGCATCAGCGCCGTCATCGGACCCATCGCCCTGCTGATTCACCGGATGCTTCGCCGAAAGAATGAGAGGCCGATTGCAGAGCTTCCGATCGTCGCCGAGTTTGACCGCGCGCGTAACGAGTTTCGCGACGGAAGCGGAAACGTGATCGCGCCCCTCACTGCCACGCAGCTGCGTGTCGCTTTCCTCTTCACCTCCTCAGGAAAGGGGCTGCGCGCCGTCTACCCCGGCGGTCAGCGCATGATCGCGAAGAGCGACGTCTTCGCCGGCGGCTTTGACGACATCTTCACCGCCCTGCGCCGGCTCGGCTTCATGCGCTGATCCGATCGTCGAGACCGCGCCTCATTCGATCGAAGTGGCTGCGTCGGCGAGGCTCGTCGGAATCGGCCCTCTATTGCCGGCGGCAGCGCCACCGATACGAGAGGTAGCGGCCGCGCTCGGACGATTTGACGCGCGCGCCGGAGCTCGGAGCGTACCCTGACACGAACACTCCCAATGATCCTGTGTCTCGCGATGGCGGGCGTCGCCGCCTGTAGCGCCGGCGTACGAAGCGAGGACGGTTTCATCATCCCCGACACGCCCCGACGCGGCGAGCCGCCGCCCATCCTCGCGGTGGGGGACGCAGAGCACGAGGTCAAATACCGAATGCGAGTCAGCGCTCACGGCGAGATGAGCGCCTCAGAGCGATTCGGCACCACCTGCAACGCCGGCTTTGTCCCGAGCGAGCACAGCGCTACGTTCGAAGTAAGCTCGCTGACCGTCGTCCGCGTTCTCGCCACCGCCATCGATCGCAGCGATCTTACGATGGTCATCGAGGGCCCCGGCGGACCCTACTGCAACGATGACTTCGAAGGACGAAGCCCCGGCGTCGACCGCAGCTTCGTGTCCGGAATCTACCGCATCTACGTAGGGACATGGGACTGGACCGGCGTCCGGTCCGCGAGGCCGGCCGATCTCACGCTGATCTCACCCGCGCGCTCGGAAAGCGACTCCCCGGCGTTGTGGCGCCAGGCAAACTGAAGAGGTGCGACGGGCGTGCGCGCCACCTCCTGTACGCGGGCATTGCAGGCGCGCACGTGCTTCGTCAGCCGCCCCACCCGCGCTGTCGAATCACCTCATAGATTGCGACCGCGACGGTGTTCGACAGGTTCAGGGAGCGAATTCGGTCCGTTGTCGGCAGCTTCAGGCGCCTGTCGCGGTACGCCTCAAGCAGGTCTTTGGGCAGACCGCTGCTCTCGGAGCCGAAGACGAGCACATCGCCGGCCGCGTAGCGCACCTCGGAATACAGCCGCTCCGCGCGTGCCGTGAACAGATGCACTCGGCCACCGCCTATCTCGGCGAGTAGTGACGCCGCGTCCTTGTGGACGCTCAGACGGACTGCCGGCCAGTAGTCCAGGCCCGCACGGCGCAGGTGCTTGTCGTCCAGCTCGAATCCGATGGGCTCAACCAGGTGAAGCCAGCACTGCGTCCCGGCGCACAGTCGCGCGATGTTGCCGGTATTCGGCGGGATCTCAGGCGCGATCAGAACGATATGCAGGGTCGGAGCCCCGTCGCCCACCGTGCTGAAGTCTGCGGGAATCGTAGGAATCTTCACCGGATTCGATCTCCTTCGCTGCCTCCCGGGTCCAAAGGCGGCAGGCGGGCCTCGATCAATTCGTCAGGTTCCAGGACACGGTCTCGCGGGGTGTGAGGCACGCGTCGTCGTTGCATACGCTCATTCGCAGCATGCCCTCCACCGCTCCCTGCGCCGATGAGCCGTCTCCAACCTCAAAGATCACTTCGTATTCGCCAAAGCTCGCTGCCTGGTCCTTGTTGAAGCTCGATCCGCCGGCCACCGGGGCTCCCTCATTGATATTCAACGCCCACGGGAACTGCTCGTTGATATGAAAACCGTTGCCGGCCCGTACCCTCGCGATCAACGTACCGTCGTCGCGCACACTGGTCTCGACCGTAAAGGGGCCGTCGAAGTCGGATTCTTCCCGATGTGCACCGTTGCCCACGGTACCACCACCTTCGGCGACGTGTCCTTCTCCCCCGCCCGCGGCGCCTGCCTCGTCCTTCTTCTCGCAGCCCAGCAGCGCGAGGCAGACTGCTGCCATGACGCTCATGGCTCGCATGCTCTTCAGTATGTTCATCCCTTCTCCTCCGAACGGTCGTAGATCTCGTGGCGCAGCTGCGACGTCGACTCCACAGAGCCGGTCGCGGCCTGCATGAACGGCGACGTCGACACTGCCGACATTGCACCGGCACCCTAAGGCGCTTCTCTGCGACTGGCCAGTGCTCCGCGCTCCAATAGCGCGCCGGACGCCCACCACACGACCAGCGAGATCAGGCTCGCCGCGGCCACGTCGGAAACATAGTGCGCGCCGACGCGAACCCGCATCGCTGCCACGCCAAGGCCCCACGCCGCGACGAAGATCAGCGAAAGCGCGCGCAGGTCAGGCCGCTGCTGTGGAATCAGGAACACGAGCGGTAGCAGCATCCAGCCGAATGCGGTGTGGCCGCTGGGAAAGGACATCTCGCCGGTCGGGCCCTGAGGCAGATACCAGGGCGTGTACGCAGAGAAAGACGCGTCGAGATCGCGAAAGCGCGTTCTCCCCCACAGGACCTTCAGCCCCTGCACCAGAATCAGGCAGGCGACGACCAGCTGACTGAGAGCGGCAAGCGCAAAGCGGTCCAGACGCAGGTGCAGGGCGCTGATCTCACCACCTTCAACGACCGGCGGTGCCGTGACGGCCACCCCGATCAGTCCCACAAGGACGGCTGCTACACAGGCCACGTCGACGAGCCCGA
>JAUICO010000176.1:0-2500 GCA_030427825.1 bacterium
CACACTGCGCTCGGGCTCATCCTGTGGCGACAGCAGTGATTGCACGGTCGATGAGCAATGCGTCGCCGGCGAGTGTCGTCGCCGCACCGTGAGCGCTCTCGCAGAAGAAGTCTGCAACGGCATTGACGACGACTGCAATGGGCGAATCGACGATTGGACGGACGGCGTGTGCGGCGTCTGCCCGTTCAACAGCGTGCGCGTGCAGGCGACGGACTCTGTCGGCAGCACCGGATTTGTCTGTGTAGACGTCTACGAGGCGTCGCGTCCCGACGCGTCCGCGTCCAGCGATGGAAGCTTTGACCTGTATTCCGTATCCCGCGCCGGCGTGTTGCCATGGACCGGTGTCAACGGATTCGAGGCCGCAGCGGCGTGTCGCGGCACCGCCTACCGCGACTCCTTCTCGCCGGGTCGCCAGCAGCAGGCGCTGCATCCCAAGCAGCTGTGCGTTACCTTCCAGTGGGAGAACGGCTGCTCAGGCACCGTCGGCAGCTCGCAGGAGACCGACTACCCCTACGGTGACACATTTGAAGAAGGCACCTGCGGCGATGCGAGCATTGGCAGCATTCGTCCGACCGGCGCGTACGCAGAATGTGCCAGCGCCCACGGCAACTTTGAGATCTACGACATGTCGGGTAACGCGGCTGAGTGGACCCGATTCGGGCTTGAAGACCCGCGCCGCATTTATGGCGGCTCCTATGCTGACAGCGACCCGACAGCACTGCTCTGCAACGATTACGTTGAAGCGGACGACGTTGCCTCCGGCCTGACGCCGACCAGCGACTTCAGCGCGTTCAGCGAGATTGGCTTCCGCTGCTGCGCAATTCCGGCGCAGCCGTAGGCGGCCGGGGCTTAGGTGTTGTTGTCCGTGGCAGCTACGCCAATGGAATGTCATGCAAGGAAAGCGCAGCTTTCCCTGGGGATTCAAAGGGGCGGAGCCCCTTTGCAGAGCGCGAGAAGCAATTGAGTCCGGTTGCCGGTGGCAACCGAGCGAGAGCGGTAGTGCTGATCGCGTAGCGAGCAGTCTCGCATTCTCGTCGGTCTACGACAGCGCGGCGATGGCGCGTGCGATGCGGGTGACGCCTTCGGTGATGGACGCTTCGCTGCTGGCGTAACTCATGCGGATGAAGCCGGGGGCGCCGAATGCGCCGCCGGGAACAACAGCCACCTGCACCGTGTCCAGCAGGTAGGTCGCGAAGTCCATGTCGCTCTCGATCGTGTGACCGTTCGCCGACTTGCCGTAGGTCGAGGAGATGTCGGGAAAGGCGTAGAAGGCGCCGCGTGGCTTCACGAGCTTCACGCCGGGGATGTCGGTGAGGAGCTTGTAAATCAGGTCGCGACGCTTCGTAAACTCCCGGCGCATCGGCGCGATGACCGCTTCGCCCTGCTTGAGCGCTTCGATGGTCGCGAACTGAGTCACTGAGGTTGGGTTGCTTGTGCTCTGCGACTGAATCTTCTGCATCGCAGAGACGACCGCCGGCGGCGCGAGGGCATAGCCGAGGCGCCAACCGGTCATGGCGAAGGCTTTGGAGACACCGTTTACGATGACGTATCGGTCGCGCAGCTCCGGCGCGATATTGAGCAGCTCAGTGTACTCAAGGTCGTCGTAGATGAGCTCGTCGTAGATCGCGTCGCTGATGACGATGATGTTCGGGTTCGCTTTCAACCACTCTGCGATTTCGGTCAGCTGTGAGCGGTCCCAGAACGCGCCTGTCGGGTTCGTCGGGTTGTTGATGACGATGGCGCGCGTGTTCGCGGTGCGGGCGGCCTCGAGGTCTGCAACGGAAGGCACAAAGCCGTTCTCGGCTGCGCCTGAGACCTCGACCGGGACGCCGCCGGCGATGCGTACCTGGGTTGGGTAGCTGACCCAGTATGGCGCCGGGATGATGACCTCGTCGCCGTCATTCAGGATCGACAGGAAGAGGTTGTAGAGGGTGTGCTTGGCGCCGCATGACGCAACGCATTCTGCCGGAGTGAAGTCGAAGCCGGTCTTGCGTTTGTAGTGCGCGCAGATCGCTTCTTTGAGCTCCGGCGCGCCGCCGACGGGCGTGTAGTGCGTTCGGCCGGCTTTCATCGCGCTTGTGGCGGCCTCGCAGATAGACGCGGCCGTATCGAAGTCAGGCTCACCGGCGCTGAAGCTTACGACGTCGACGCCGGCGCGCTTCAGCTCCGCAGCCTTTGCCGAGATAGCGAGGGTCGGCGAAGCAGGAATGTCTGCGATGCGGTCTGCGATTCTCATGAACTCTGCTCTTGCGTGGTCGACCGGCACTGCCGGCGGCCGACGGTGGTCGGCTACAGGGGCGGGCTCTTAGGACTTATTGGCGACGCGCTCAAGCAGTCGTACACGGACATTCTCCGGTACGACGCCGGAGATGTCGCCACCCAGAGTTGCGACCTCTTTGACGAGTCGTGACGACAGAAAGAAGGTCGTCGGGTCGGCCATGAGGAAGAGGGTGTCGATGTCCGAGTTGAGCTTCCGGTTCATGTTGGCCATCTGATACTC
>JAUICO010000037.1 GCA_030427825.1 bacterium
TGTGGGACACCTACCGGACCCTGCACCCGCTCTACGAAATCATTGCTCCTGACGTCGAACGTGATGTGCTGCGCTCGCTGCTGCGAATGCGCGATGACGGCGGGCGCATTCCCCGCTGGCCGGCGGCGTCGAGCTACACCGGCGGCATGGTGGGCTCGCCCGCTGACCATCTGTTTGCAGGCGGCTACCTCAAAGGCATCGAGGGCGTGGACTACGACGCATTTGTCGACAGCGTCCGCGCCCGCATGGCGGACCCGGCGTCGGCAGAGCATCGCCGAGACGACGAAGAACTCTACGACACCTACGGATATGTGCCTTCCGACCTCGCCGGCGCCTCGGTGTCCAACACCCTTGAGTACGTGTACGCAGACGCGTCGCTGGCGCTGTTGATGGAGGCGCTCAATGAGGACGCCGCCGGGGCGCTGCGTGAGCGTGCTGAAGGCTGGCGCAACCTTCTGCACGGGGGCTTCTTCATGCCCCGTATGGCCGACGGTACCTTCGACACATCGCAGGGTCCGCGCGACGTAAACATGAACGGTGGCCCTTTTGTAGAAGGGAACGCCTGGCACTATCGCTTCTTTGCGCCACACGCCGGCGACGAGATGGTGGACGCGATAGGCACCGAAGAGTTCGAAGCGGCGCTGATTGAGTTCTTTGAGAACTCAAGCGTGGGAGGCGCACCGAGCCTGGCACCTGTGTTCCCCGACGAATACTACTGGCATGGCAACGAGCCGGACATCCACGCCGCCCTGCTCTTTCACCATGTCGATCGCTACGACCTGGTTCAGTATTGGGTGACGCAGATCCGCAACGAGCTGTACGGAACCGGTCCGGAAGGCCTCGCCGGCAACGACGACGGCGGCACCCTCTCAGCCTGGTACGTGTTCAGCGCCCTGGGCCTGTACCCGATCGCCGGCTCTGACCGGTATTACATCGGCCGCCCCCTCTTCCCGGCTATGCGCGTGCAGAGCGGGGACGAACAGCTGACGATCAGCGCGCCGGGGGCTGAGCATGACGACCTTCAGTTTGGCGGCGCAACACTCAATGGGACAGACGTCGAGCGTTCGATTCGCCACGCGAACCTTAGAGGCAACCTCACGTTCACTGACTGATTTCGCAGCTCTCCAGGATCAACGCGATCAGCAGCTCAAGTCGTGGACCTGCCGAAAACGCGCTGGTGTTCACGGCCGCGTTCAGCATCCAGACCTCACCCCCCAGGTCGCTGAGTGATTGGTTGACGGTCAGGTACGACACGGTCGCGTCACCGGGCTCCGGTGGCTCGTCAAAGCTGACAAGGTTCTCGTCGTAGTGCGCTCGCAGCACCACCGTGGCGTCGTCCGGCTCCGGCCACAGTTCAATCGTGTCGAGGTATGGAATCTCAGTGACACGATCCGCGAGCGTTGGATTCGCATCGAAGAGTGCGTGTGTGCTCTCGGCGGTCACCGAGAACACGGTGTTGTACAGCGATGTGGTCCAGTCCGGCATTGGCGTCCCGACCAGCTCGCTGAAGGCGGCCGGGTCGTTCAAGCCGTTCCTGGTGCGAAGGTCGGTAAGGACCAGCACGCCGCCCGCTTCAACGTAGCGGGTCATCGCCTGCAGGTCCTGCTGCCACCAGTTGATGCCTCGCTTGGGAACGATCGCGACATGAAAACGAGTCGCCTGCGATTCGTCCATGAACCAACCCGCCGGCGAGTTGTTGACGGCCAGCGGCGTAATCCCCGCCTCAACGAAAGCGAGCAACTGGTTCACGGGCAGTGTGCCGTTGTTGCTGACGTAGGGCACCACACAGCCACCATCGCGCAGGCATGTGGGCGAACACCCGTCGCCGGCGTCCCGATTGCCGTCATCGCACTCTTCTCCCCGGCCGGGGTCGACAACACCATCACCGCATCCGGGCAGCCGGCAGAACACTGTGCATCCATCCTGGTTATCGCCGTCGCCATCGTCGCATTCTTCTCCGAGCAGCGGATCGACAATCGCGTCGCCACATCGCGGAGCGGTGCAGTCGGGCCGACACGCGTCGGGCTCATAGCTGTTCTCAGGTCCGTCGTCGCAGACCTGGAATGTGTTCTCACAGACGATCGAGTTTACCAGCAGACCGTCGCAGCTGAATGTCTCATCAACATCATCGAAGGCGCAGCTGCCATCCAGGCAATCCCAATACTCCATGTGAGCGTACCCGCCGGCCCCGGGAGGCTCGGCAACGTCGTCGACGATTCCGTCTCCGTCAGAGTCGCCGAAAAGATACACAGCGCGTGCCCTCTCGAAGCCGTTCAACCTGCAGATCGTGTGCACCGGGCTGTCCGCATCCGTCGCCGTGCTCAACCCGCATTCCTGACCGAATCCTCCGCCCTCATCGCCGTCCCACGCTTCACCCGTCTCAGTGTTTGTCCAGCAATCCGGCGCATCAGGCCAGCAGATGTACCCGGCGTGACCTGCGCCGTCGACGAACTGGCTGCCCGAGAACCATCTCTCAGCGCCCGCGCCGTTGTCCACACTGGGCACACCATCGCCACACACATTAAACCGGCAATCCGACCGACAACTGTCGCTGTCGGTCGCGTTTCCATCGTCGCATTCTTCGCCCGCGACGAGAATACCATCACCGCAGTACGAAGACTGACACAGGACTGTGCAGCCGTCTTCATTGTCGATGTTGCCGTCATCGCATTCTTCACCCGTGTCGACGATGCCATCACCGCATCGGGGAAGCGTGCAGTCCGTGCGGCATGCGTCCGCGGCGTCTGCGTTCTCGATCCCGTCGTCGCACTCTTCGTACGCGAGATCGATGCAGGTAAGCGAACTGAGCATTCGGCCCTGCGCGATTCCGTCGGCCGGCTCGTCAGGATCGGGCGCCGGCGTTCGCGGACACGGCGGAGCAAGGAAAGGGTTCTGTGTGCACGACTCCCGGTTCGTGCAGCTCCAGTTCGCGGCGTAGCCAACCAGCGGATGTGCCTGGTCGTAGAAACCGTTGTAACTCACATACGAAGCGTAGTCGTAGCCCAGCGACCGACACATTCCATGCTCGGGAGCGTTCGCCGTGCCGCTCAAACTGCATTCGCTACAGGTCGCCCCGACGTCGCAGATGTTTGCTTCGTACAGTCCGTTGAAGATGGCGGGCGCGACAAATGTGTCAACGTATTGCCGGTTCGTCACCACCCCATCTCCGCAGTACTCGCCAACACAGGCTCGTGCATTCACGCAGTCCGGATCCTCGCAATCGGCAACGCCGTCCGCATCGTTGTCGAAGCTGTCACTGCAGTCGTCTTCCTGCGCGCCGTTGAATGTGCAGCGTCCCCAGCCGCGGCATTGCCAATCGGCACAATCTGCGAGTCCGTTGCCGTCGTTGTCGAACCCATCATCACAGGCGCCCCAGTGTTCCCGGCCGCACACGTCCTGCCCTTCGGCCCAGCAGTCGAGGTCCGCGCAGTCCGTATCTCCGTCGCCGTCATTGTCGATTTGATCGGTACACAGGGCCTCGCTGCACGCGATGTGCAGGCCGCAGTCCGGGTCGTCGCAATCCACCAGGTCATCGCCGTCCGAATCCACACCATCGTCACAGGGATTCTCCGCCAGACCGTTGCAGGCCGGATGCTCGCTACAGTCGGGGTCATCACAGTCAATTCGGCCGTCACCCTGTTCATCGAGTCCGTTGTTGCACTGCGACTCCAAACACCAGGGTTCATCCTGGCAGTCGAGGTCCTCACAATCGACCCTGCCATCGCCGTCTGAGTCCAGCCCGTCCGAGCACGGATACTCCCGCTCAAGCTCGCAGCCTTCGGGCACCAGAATCACCGAGCGCCGGGTCACAGCGAAACCACCGCGGCCATCACGTAGAACCATTTCCACGTCGACACGCTGACCGCAGACAGGCCCATCGTCCAAACGCAGCTCCCCCTGAATGTCACGGGTCTCGTCTGATCGAAGATAGTACTTGCGTTCGATCCGCCCGACGTTTGAAAACCACCGCGCGGTCAGGTCCTCGCGCTCCGCAGCTGCCGTCGACAGGTACTCCCAGTGAAACGCAGGCACGTTCAGGTCAAACACGAGACGGGGCGATTCGCCGGCAGGCCATGGGACCGGACGTGCTTCGCCTTCATTCAGTGCGAGCTGCGCCGAGTCGCCACCGGCGTCGCGCGCTACGACAGTGACCTCACCGAAGTCCGGATTGTGGTTGGGTGGCGCGATCGCGTCGGCGGTTGAGTTGCGGAACATTACGGTCCGGAAGCCGATGGCGCGCTCACCGCGATCATCGACGATGAGCCGTAACACCATCGGCATTCCCATCTCGCAGCCCTGCGGAAAGAAGGCTGTCGGAACCTCAAACTCACTCACCAACCCGCACAGCTTGCCCAGCGTCGCGTCGTCATATGTGTGATTCAAGACAAACTCAGCGCCGCTTCCGCCGGACACATTCGACCGGAAATCGCCGCTGCGATGCGTAGCGCATTGAAACCCCTGATAGGTGCCACCGACGAACAAACACAACTCCCAGCGAAACTCGGCGCCGGCGGGATCGATACCGTGGACCAGCGCCGTCGCGGTCGTTGATGTTCCCGGCCTGAGCTCGGGGCTCTCAAGGGTGATGGTACGGATCTGTATGCGTCCCCCATCTTCGTAGTCCAGCTCGGGGATCTCGGGCGCGCAAGCCGACCAGAACGCAGCCAGGCAGGCGAGTCCGGCCAGCAGCGTCGCGAGACACACACGGTTCTTTCTTTGACGCATCACCACTCTGCCCGAACCCCAAAGGCTGGAATGAAAGGAAGTCCTGTCACGATCGTGTCCTCGCCGCCGCCCGAGGGGTACACAATGACCTCCTGGTTGGAGCGATTATAGACGTTGTTGAAGTTGATGTAGGTGCTCAGGCTCCAGCGCTTGAACGTGAAGTCTTTGGCGACACGAATATCCAGCTGGTGAAAGGCCTGAAGCCGCAGCGTGTTGACGTCCGGGCTCAACGCGATGTGACGCACGCCGGTGGTCACGTCCGTCGCCGACCCTGTGCGTTGTGTATATGGGCGGCCGGTGGTGTATCGCCATCGCGCCCCCAGGCTCCAGCTACGCGGGAGGCTGCCATCAAGGACGAAGGTCGCGATGTGAGTCTGGTCGTAGCTGAACGGGAACCAGCTGCCCCTGCCGTCCCTGCGCTCTGCCTGTGACAGGGTGTACGAAACCCATCCACTCAGGGGCAGCTCGCCGTCGTAGCGCAGCAGCAGCTCGAATCCATAGGCGCGGCCTCGTTGTGTGCTCTCAAGGTAGTAGGCCTCGCGTTGCTCACCGGCCTCGCCCGTACCCTCTCCGGTCTCCCCGTCATCGACGTTTTCTGATTCCGGTATGCGGTTTGACGTCGCCGGAAGGCGGCTGAGCGACTTGTAGAAGACGCCGGCGTTGAGCCGGAAGCCATCGACGCTTACGAAGTCCGCGCCCAGGCCGTAGTGAGCCGCCCTCTCGATCTTCAGATCCGGGTTGCCGCCCTCAACACGCAGCTCGTTCCTGTCCGGGCTGCGGTGGTACAACCCGCCGGATGCTGTCACCGCGAGCTGCTCGTCGATGGCATATCGCAGGGCCAGGCGCGGTTCGACGGTCGTGGTGGCGAATGCATCGTAGTATTCCGCGCGCAGGCCGGGCACCACGGTCAGCCCGGGTGCGACCTCGGTCTCAACCTCAACATACACGGCGGCGTTGAGCTCCTCGTAGCGTTCCTCACCCGAGTATGTGCGGCTGGTCAGGCTCGCGGTCGGGTCGTCCCGCTCCTGCAGTGCGACCGGAGAGTCGTATACAAACTCGCCAAATCGACCGAGTATGTCGACCCCGACCCGCAGCCGAAGTCCGTCGTGAGGAAGCCAGGTGATCGCTTCGCGCAGACCGATTGACACAGCCTTGTCCTGCTCGAAGACCTGCAGTGTGTTCTCGCCGCCAATATCGAGGGTGACCTGAGGGCGCGAAAAGGACAGCGTCAGTTGATTGTGCAGAGTGGGGGTGAGGCGCTCGGTCCACGACAGTGACAGACTCTGAAACACCGTGCGCAGATACTGACGATTAAACTGCGCGTCGTCCTCCTGCTCGTCCCCGTCATCGATGCTGACATCCAGAAGGTCATCGGCGCCGATGAAGAGAAAGGTCAGCGACGAGCCGGGGCCCCGCCGAGAAGTGACGCCGAATTGGAAGTCCCAGAATCGCGGGTATCCGTCGAAATCCAGGCTATCAATTTTGCGCAGCACCGGTCGCAGGATGTCTCCGGCGTACGAGCGCCGAACAGCACCGAATACCGCGACCTGGTCGCTGATGGCAGCTTCGAGTCGCAGCCCTGCCTCAAACACATTTACGTCTACGTGCCCGTGCACGCCCTCGGTGCCCGCGACCCGCGTGTTCAGGTTGATGAGCCCACCTGTGGCTCGGCCCCACGAAGCCCCGAAACCGCCCGGGTGAAAGTCGATAGCGTCGACCATCTCGGCGGGGATGATCGTTCTGAGCCCGCCGAAGTGGTACAGAATCGGCACCCGCACGCCGTCCACATAGACACTGGTCGCTTCCGGCGAGGAGCCCCGAATCGGCAGGCTTCCGCGACCAAAGGGCGTGGTTCCGAAGGGTGGACGATGCACCCCGGGGAAGTTGTTTACCGCCTTCACGACATCGCCGTCGGTGCCGGCGACATCCGCCACGTCAGCGGCAACGATCTCAAGACGTGAAACCTCCTCTACGACAGCGCGCGCGGTGGTTCTGGAACGGAACAGGTCCTCGGCGGCAACGTTCACATACCAGGTCCTCTCCAGACGCCGGCCGGCGTCGACCTCGATGTTCTCTTCGTGGACCAGCTCCCCTGCTACGACGAAGGAGACGCGCCAGGACCCCGGCTCCATACCCCGCAACTCAAAGTACCCGCGTTCGTCGGCTTCAGCCTGAATCTCCGTCGGCGCCGAAGCCCCGGAGTCGGTGTCAGCGGCCGCGTCAACGACCTCAGCAGGGACCTCGTCCGCCGGCGACGCAGCTCGGCGGGCGTTGACGTCTGCAAATACGACCGCCTGGCGGGTTCCTCGGCGACGGATGTAGCCGGAGACTGACACCGGCGCCGATTCGGGAGCCGCCTGCGGGCCCGAAACCACAGCCGGCGCGGCGGCAGGCTGCGAAGCAACAGAGACATCGGACGCGGCGGGCTGAGAGTGTGTGTTCACGCCCGTGGGCGGGCCGGCCGCGGTCTCGACGACCATCTCTGTTGTCGTCTCGGTGTAATAGATCACAAAGCCGATGCGCCAGGCGATGCGCGATGGCACCGGGTTGCCGTCAGGGTGCTCCTCGGTGATCTCTCTGGCCGGACTGAAGCGGTACGTTGACGCCGCGCTGATGGCCGCATCTACGAACCCCCACTCGTCTTCGTCGACGGGCAGCTCTTCTTCGTAGAGCTCGTCGTCCTGATCGTAGGAAAAAATGACCAGCTGAAGAGCGCGGACATCGCTGACCGAGCCGTCCTCTTCGATATCGATGCGGACAACGACATCGGCCTGCACGTCGGCATCCATCGCTGCCTGCGGGAAGGTGACCGGCGATGATTCCCGTAACCGCGGAGCAACCGTTCCACCGTGGAAGTCGAGAGCCGAATCCTGGGCACAGGCATCCCGGTGCGCGACAGCGGTCAGCGAAATGACCAGCAGCAGGCACAGCGATGCGGCGAACACGCGGCGAACGAGGTGGTGCAGTAACAAGCCTGTAACTCGCGGGTGATACTCGTGAGCGGACCCATCGTAGCAGCATCCTCGACCCGTGTCCGGTGCGTCGACGACGATTCCCGCATCGCGCAAATCCGGCGTTGACTGCATGGTGACAATGGCGCACCTTCCCAGTGCCCCACGATCGGAGAACGTGCATGAAGACGATTCGCTACGCAGCCCTTATCGCCGGCGTTTCAGCGCTGATGATTTCGCACGCTGCGCCCTCATACGCCCAGGGTGCTGTTGCCTGTTGGAACTTCGAGGAAGCCCCGTACACCGGCGCCGAAGGAGAGGCGGTCGACGCCACCGGCAACGGCTGGAATGGTACCGCGATCAACGGCGCGACCACGGTGGATGAGGGACGCTTTGGCAGAGCCGCCTTCTTCGACGGCGAGCCCGGTGTCGACGATGGTGACTACATTGAGACGCCACTGCTGTTCGACCAGACCGCTGCGAACAGCTCCGGCGCCACCTTCTCTGCCTGGGCACGCCCCCTGCCGCTGCCTGCGGCGGAGAACGCATATGGCAACCCAAACCGACACCACCTGATCAGCACCGACAACGGCGGCTATGACTGGTCGCTGCTCCTCGGCCCCGGCGGCGCGGACGGTGCCTACGTCTGGCGCATGTTCACCGGTTCGGGAGACGTGAGCACCGGCGTCGAGGTCGAGTGGGACGTGTGGCACTTCCTCACGATCGTCTTCGATGCCGAGAACACAGAGATTCGCTTCTTTTACGACGGTGAGCTGCGCTTCACCTACGAGACGTCGACGAGCATGTTTGACGGCAGCGTCCTGAATCTCGCGCTCGGTGACAACAGCGCGCGGCACTTCCGCGAGCAGTATCACGGCTACCTGGACAGCGTCTGTGTGTTCGATGTCTCGTTTTCCGGCGA
The DNA here is from genome assembly GCA_030427825.1 of bacterium. Classification (GTDB taxonomy): domain Bacteria; phylum Myxococcota_A; class Bradymonadia; order REDH01; family REDH01; genus JAUICO01. The sequence goes on from JAUICO010000037.1 coordinate 8,599, forward strand.
GCAGATTCTGTGTGCGCAAAACGACGACACCGACTGTGACGGCATCTGCGACGGCGACGAAGACAGCGTCTCCGGCGAAGTGAGCTGCGCCGCCGGCCCGGACAATTGCGCCTTCACTACAAACACGAATCAGGCGGATTACGACGGCGACGGCGTCGGAGACGCCTGTGACAACTGCATCTTTGTAGCGAACGCAGACCAGGCAGACACAGACGGCGACGGCACCGGCGACGCCTGCCCGGTGATTCCATGCGATACCGCCCTGGACTGCGATGACCAGCTCGCGTGTACCGACGAGACCTGCGTAGACGGCTTCTGCGCGACGTCCATCCGTGAAGAAGGCGCCTTCTGCCCACTATCCGGAGACCAACAGGGCTACTGCGATGTTGGAATCAACTGCCGGGATTGTCTCCAGGACGAGCACTGTACGTCGACGGCTGCGCCCTTCTGCGACGTCGGGCTACTGAGCTGCGTCGAGTGCGTTGCCGACGCGGACTGCGACGAATACACCGTGGTCTGCGACGGTAGCGACGGTCGCTGTGTTGGCTGCTACGCTGACGAAGACGCGTCCGACTGCCCGACCGATGACCCGGACAGCGACGGCGCGACAACCGACGTCGAGCTGGAAGCGGGTTCCGATCCCCTCGACGAAGACTCCGACGATGACGGGGTCCTGGACGGCGACGAGATTGCGCTCGGTGCGGACCCGAACGATCCGGACTCCGATGATGACGGTATCGACGACAGCGACGAGATCGCCCTTGGAACCAACCCGACGGATCCGGACTCCGATGGCGACGGTATCGACGATAACGACGAGATCGCTCTGGGGACCGATCCGACCAATCCGGACTCCGACGGCGACGGCAGCGACGACGGCGACGAGATTGCGCTCGGCACCGACCCCGGCGATCCGGACTCCGATGATGATGGACTCGACGATGGCGACGAAGCCGACGCCGGCTCAAATCCCCTGATCGCGGATTCAGACGAGGATGGGATCAACGACGGCGACGAAGTGGAAGATGGCACGGACCCCACGGATTCGGACTCCGATGACGACGGACTCGACGATGGCGATGAGGCGAGCGCAGGCACCAGTCCGCTGGACGATGACAGCGACGACGACGGCATCAGTGACGGTGACGAAGTCGAACAGGGCAGCGACCCGCTCGATCCCAACAGCCCGGGCGACGGCGGCGATTCCGACGGTGGCAGCGGCTGCAGCACCGCATCCCGCGAAAGCACGCCACCGTTGGGCGGCATCGCATTCGTGATGGCGTGCTTCCTCGGCGCACGTCGCAGATCAGGGAGCCTGCGCTAGCAGGACTCCGTCGCGTACAACGGGCCTTGTCCCCCCGACGGACGCGAGCTACCCCGCGCAACCGTTGGAAATCGCACCAATTGACGAAGGGGACACTATGAATCCATCCGAAGGATCGGCGATTGTTACCGGCGGCGCGTCCGGGCTGGGAAAAGCAAGCGCAGCGCGACTTGCCGCCGCCGGCGCCAAGGTTGTGATCGTCGACCTGAATCGCGAGCTCGGCGAAGCGGCCGCCGCCGAGATCGGCGCTACCTTCGTAGCGGCAGATGTGACCGACACTGACGGCGTACAGAGCGCCATTGACGCTGCGTCGGCGTTGGCCCCGCTTCGTATCGCGGTCAGCTGCGCGGGCATCGGGATCGCCAAACGTACCCTCGCGCGGGACGGCGCTCCGCACGAGCTGGACATGTTCGAGCGCATCATCCGTGTGAACCTGCTCGGCACCTTCAACGTCCTGCGCCTCTGCGCGTCAAAGATGTCACAGGGTGCACCTGACGCCGACGGGCAGCGCGGCGTGATCATCAACACCGCATCCGTAGCCGCGTACGACGGCCAGATCGGGCAGATTGCCTATTCTGCCTCTAAGGGTGGAGTCGTTGGAATGACGCTCCCTGCCGCGCGCGACCTCTCGAAGGTCGGCATTCGCGTGGCTACCATCGCGCCCGGCCTCTTCGACACGCCGCTGCTGGCCTCCCTGCCCGAAGCGGCGCGGAAGTCCCTCGAAGCGACCGTGCCCTTCCCTCCACGCCTCGGAAAGACCGACGAGTATGCGAAGATGGTGCAGGCAATTGTCGAGAACGACTACTTCAATGGCGAAGTGGTGCGACTGGACGCCTCTCTTCGCATGGCTCCGAAGTAAGCATGCTGCGTGGCGGCAGGCCCATCACCGGCTTGGCCGCCCTCACCTGTGTGACCACGGCGCTCTGTGTCGTGTGCGCCGCAGACCACGCATGGGCCGACAGGCCTGCGCGCGTCACTGACTGGCACGCCGCGGCGCAGGCCCTGCTTCCCGCCGCGCTTGTCGAGCACGCCGCGAACGCTCCGGGCGGCGACTACGCGCAGGACCGGGGTGCTCCTGATGTCTGGGAGGATGATCGACGGCGGGACCGATTTGCGCTGGACTTCGAGATCGCAGACCGGGTCGCGTCGGCATTCGCAGGCAACAATCACGGCGTGTTTGCGGCCGGTTGCGAGCTGACAGTGCCGGGACAGGAAACTCTGCGCCGCCTTGCCGAGCTCGAAAGCCACGCGTTGTTGGCAGACGAGTTTGCAGCCGACGAGGTGCTGGAGACCTCGCAGGCGCTCTCTTCGGCGTGCGACGCTCTGGTGCGTGCCGTCCGCGAAGCCGGCATCGACACGAGCGCTCTCGCCGCGGCGGCCGCCGAGGAAGCTGCCGCGTCGTGGGGACTCTCGGCGGCGTTGCCGAATCGGCACATGCTCGCAAACACGCGCGCCGCGGAGGCCGTCGCCTCCATGGCGTCGACGGCGGCGCTTGGCGATACCGCTCAATCTCTGCACAGTTCGGGTCAGCAACTGGATCAACAGCTGGCACTCTCCGCAGCCAGAATCGCGTGGGCTCTACGGTTTCGGAATCCCTGGTATCGCGGCGCGCGATACGAGCGATCGCCGCTTGTTGAACCCGAGGAGGACACACGAAGCCCGCATGAAGACTGGGCGGCACTGGGGCTACGCACTTTTCTCGAAGAGTTGAGGGACAATGCAGACGCCGGGTCTGCCTTCGCCGCTGTGGAGCCGCCCTTCGCCGAGTACCGGGCGCTGCGGGCGGCGCTGGCTCGGTACCTTGAGATCGAAGCCGGCGGCGGCTTCCCGTCGATGGACGGAATGCGAGTTCACAGGAGCCGCGAGGACCAGCGCGTGCCGGCGATTCGGCGCCGGCTGGCGCTCGAAGGTCTTGTGACCGAGAGCCCTACGCCAACGGTGTACGACGAGAGCCTTGTCGAAGCGGTCAGCGAGTACCAGCGGCTGCACCAGCTGGAAGTTGACGGCGACCTGGGCCCGGCGACCCTTCGAGCGCTGGCGGTACCCGTAGAACGACGAATCGCCGAGATTTGGCTTGCTATGGGCAAATGGCAGATGTCACGTCGCGCTGCGGATCCGAATGGTGAATTCATCTGGTCAAACCTCCCCTCCTACACCGCCGAGCTTTGGGACAACGGTGCGCGCGTCCATCGTTGGAAGGTCGTGGTCGGTCGCAGAAACTACTCCCCGGGCGCCAACGCGAACGCTACGCCGGAGATGAGCGCGGTGCTCGAGTACATGGTGATCAACCCCAGCTGGTACGTGCCGGACCGCATCTGGCGCACGACCCTGCACGATCGATTTCAGCGACGCCCGGAACTGATGCGGGAGGCGGGGTACGAGATCGTGTCCGGCAGCGGCCTCGACGCCAGAGTTCGGCAGATACCGGGGCCACGAAACGGACTGGGACGGGTGAAGTTCATGTTTCCGAACCGTCACGCGGTCTTCATGCACGACACCCTCGGGCAGCACCGATTCGCCCAGCCGCGACGAGCCTACTCTCACGGCTGCCTACGGGCAGAAGACGCGATCGGGCTGGCAAAGCTCTTCTACCAACGTGACAGCGGAGTCTCCGCGGATGAGGCGGCGCGCTACATCGATGACATCGTCGAGAGCGAGGAGGAGCGCCGAGTCCGCCTGACTCGCGGCGTGCCCGTGCACCTTGAGTACATCACGGTTTCGGTTGACGAGAACGGGCAAACACAGTTCTTTTCGGATATGTATCTCAGCAACGAACGCCAGCTGCTCTGGATCGAGCGTCGGCGCGCTGCGCTTACAGAATAGTAGGAGAACACTATGCGGATACTCATTGGCACCATGCTCGCAGTGGTTGTTGCTGCAGGCGGCGGCGGTGACTGCAATGACCGGAGCGACGGTGGCGACACCGACAGCTGCGAAGCCGATACCGGGATCAACTTTGACACCGGGTCCGACACCGCGGACTGCAGCGATGACTCCGACTGCGACGGCGGCGAGGTGTGTCGAGATGGCGCGTGCTTCGAGCTGGACGACCTGTGCACCCTCGACGCCGACTGCCCGAGCGAGCAGATCTGCCAGTCCGGCTTTTGCGTGGACCCTGACGCCGCGTGTCGCTCCAACGACGATTGCGCCGACGATGAGAACTGCGTCCGCGGCGAATGCGTCGACGGCGGTGGCGGATGCTCGAGCAACAGTGAGTGCGCCGGTGGCCAGATCTGCGTCAACGGCGGCTGCGTCACTGTAGGGGACGACTGCGAGTCCAACAGTGAGTGCGCCGGCGGCGAAGTGTGCCTCGACGGAACATGTACCGAGGTCACCCCGATTTGCACCGACAACGAAGACTGCCGGCCGGATCAGGAATGCGAGAACGGAGCCTGCATCGATCCTCCCGCAGATTGCACCAGCAACGCGGACTGTGATGGTGGTCAGATCTGCCGCGACAATGAGTGCGTTACCGTCAGTCCGGACTGCCGAAGCGCGGCGGATTGCGACGCGGACGAGCAGTGCGTCAACGGAGCGTGCATCCCCAATGAACTGGAATGCGAACTGGATGCCGACTGTGGCGGCGGCGAGGTGTGCCGCGGCGGCGCATGCACGCCCATCGACGATATCTGCCGCGACGACTCACAGTGCCCGGTGAATGAGGCATGCGTGAACGGCCTATGTGTCGAGGTCGATGACCGCTGTACCAGCAACGCAGATTGCGCGGGCGGCGAATTCTGCCGCAATGGCGAATGCACTCCCATCGACACCGGATGCACCGGCAACGCGGACTGCGATGGTGGCGAGATCTGCATCAACGGCGAGTGCGTATCCATCGACGACCGCTGCACGGACAACACGGACTGCGATGGTGGTGAGGTCTGCCGCAACGGCGTGTGCACGCCGTTCGAGCCGGTCTGCGGCACGGATTTCGAGTGCCCGCAGGGCCTTGTGTGCGATGACGGGCGCTGCGTTCCCAACGATGACCGATGCCGTGATGACGCCGACTGCAGCGACGCCCAGATCTGCCTGGATGGACGATGCACTGACGACGGCGTGGAATGCGACCCGGGCAGCTCTTTCTGCGACTCTGACCGGGGTGGTGTGTTCTGCCTGGACGGCCGATGGGAGCGATTTCAGTGCGGCGCGGACGAGTTCTGCAACGGGGACTTCTGCGAGCCCATCATCAACAACTGCGACTCTGACGAGCCTGTGTGCCTGGACCGGTTCACGATAGGCATCTGCACCCCCGATGGTCAGATCATCCCCATCGACCAGTGTCCGGAGGATCAGCCCTGCCGAAACGGTCGCTGCAGCGAGCCTCAGCCATGCAACCCGGGTGAGGCGTTCTGCCTCAGCGACAATGTCGTCGCAGTCTGTGGACCCGAGGGCGAGGCCTTTGACCGCGTCGAGTGCCCGCAGGGAAGCGCCTGCGTAAACGGCGATTGCACGGACGTGGACCGGAACGCTTGCGGTGGTACTGCCGCCCTGCCCGGTGAGCCCGGTGAACGTTGCGGCGAATGTGGGTTCTGGGACTGTGCCGGACCGAACGAGCTCTTCTGCTTTGAGGAGGACAACAACGGCTGCGGCGGTTGCGAACCCCTCGATGCAGCGCCCGGAGACGACTGCGGTGACTGCGGAACCGTGCAGTGCGTCGGTGACAACGACGTGATGTGTGTGGAAGCAGAGGCGAACGCCTGCGGCGGTTGCGGCCCCCTTGAAGGCGAGCCCGGTGAGAGCTGCGGGGAATGCGGCGTCTACGAATGCGGCGGCGGCGGCTTTGGAGGATTCGGCGGCGGCGGTGATGAGGCGGTCTGCGAAGATCCGGGCGCGAACGCCTGCGGCGGCTGCACCAGCCTCGACGGCAGCCCCGGCGAGGACTGCAGCGAAACCGGCGACGGCACGCGCGTTCTGGTGTGCGACGGAGACGAAGCGCTGTCCTGTGTTGAGAACGAGGGCCTGGACTGCAACTCATTCTTCGACTGCATCGGCTGGGCCAACCAGCTTGGCGTCGAGAACCCGTTGCTCAATGTCAGCTGCGACCCCGATGTCGGCTGCTACCTCAAGGGCGCCTGCTCGTCTGACGGACCGGACAGTGATGACCCCTTTGGCGCTGACTGCGTGGACGGTTCCAGCTGCTCAGATGGCGGCGGCTTTGGTGGCGGCTTCGGTGGCGCCCAGTGTACCGGCTGTACCGTCGGCGACAACAGCACCTGCCGCGAGGGCGAGACCTGCACCGAACCACAGTTCGGCATTGGAGAGCCCGCGTGCACAAACCCGCTCGACTTCAGCGGTGGAATCCCGGGCTTCGGCGGCGGCGGAATCCCCGGATTCTGAGCGTCGACCCCGGTGCCCGCGTCGCGACCGAACCCAACGGCGGCGACAGGCTCCGCATCCCGCCGTAGACGTCACCGGTGAGACGTGACCGGTGAGACGTGACCGGTGAGACGTCACCGGTGAGACGTCACCGGTGAGACGTGACCGGTGAGACGTGACCGGTGAGACGTGACCGGTGAGACGTCACCGGTGAGACGTGACCGTGGCGCACGCGAAGGAAGCCTAACGCAGGCGCACCCGACGGCTGGCCTTCTGGTAGAAGATCGCAAACCCACGAAAGCGTGGGAGCGCCGACTTCGGCGGCTCGCCGCTACGACGCGCCTCGGCGTTTGACGGACTCAGAGTCACGCGACCGGAGTGGTGCACCGAGCACGCGTAGTCCGCGCCGATATGCGTCCACACACGCGGAAGATCATTCGCGAGCCGTTCCGCCGCCCAGGCATCGCAGCCGAGCTCGTCGGGGACGCTGATCGCGAAGTCCTCGACTGAGAGGAGAGACAGGTCTCCAACCCCTTCAACGCCCGCCTCTTCGATTCGGGCGCGAACGAACATGCTCACAGCAAGCGCAGGATCTGCGGCCAGGCAGCGTTGTAGGAGCGGGCTTTGCGCCTCGCTGTTCGCACACACCAGGCTCGGGTCGGCCATGGCGACTCGCACATTGTGCAGGCCATCGGCCACAATGTCCGCTGCACCCGCGATAAAGCGCCCCCGGCTGATGAACTCGGCGAGCGCATCAAGCAGGGGCGGCCCTCGCAACACCTCGTCGTTCTCCGCAAGCACGGCCCCGCCCAGCTCTCGACGCACAGCGGCGACAACGCGACGTTTCGATCGATCGTAGCGCGCTTCGGCGACAACGATATCGACGGCACCATGCTCTGCGAGGAGTGCTGGCGAGATCGGAATCATCCACCCGGCGTAGCCGACGACACGGCTCCCGCGGTCCGAGAGCCATTCATGCGTTAGCACCATGGCTGCCCTGCGCGCGCCGTGAGAATCGGGCGACCATGCGCCTTCCGACGACTCCTCGCTGAGCGGGACTCGTACAAGCAGCTCGTCGCTTCCGTTGGACCAGGGCTCACTGCGAGCGCCACGGCCACTCTTCTTTGTCGCGCGCGGACGCGGCGCGAAGCCACACTCCGGCCAACGGGGCAGGATGTGGCCGGCGATGGCATTCGCCGGCGGTACCGGCGAGCGATCGGCGCGACAACGGGACTTGACCCCTGCCCGGGTGCGCAGGTCGTCGGCAATGCGACGTGTCTGCTTCAACCGCCCGGGGTGCAGGTGATGTAAGCGGGCGTCGCCCCTTCGTAGCAGGCCGATAGACGCCGCAGGCGCCTCTCGACCGGCGCATTCAATGCGGGCCCGTATCACTTCGCCACGCTCGACCTCAGCGAGACCGGACACATTGAGCACAAAGTCCGGTCCATCTGTAATCGCGACCATGTCGCACAGCGTGGGAAGCAGCTCGTCTGATGCGCCGATCAGAAGCCCCGCCAGCCGCGCGCTCGTAGGCCAGGCGGACATGTCTCGACCCAGCTCCGTGAGCGCGTTGTTCTCGTCGAGAGCGCCGGAGGCACGCAGACGACTTCGTGCTGCTTCCAACGCGAACTCCGGCGGCGGCGTCAGCCAGGGGGCCCTGTCGAAGTCTGCACCGTCAACCCCGGCGAACCCCGCCTGAAGCAGGAGGTCGTCCAACTCAACCCGCTCAATCTCAGGCCGCGTCGTTGGCCGGGGGCTGAAGCGCGACGACCACAGACGAATGCATCGGCCGGCCTGAACTCGGCCGGCTCGCCCTGCTCGCTGCAGCATCGACGCTTCAGACACCGCCGCGACGACAAGCGCGCTCCTTCCACCACGGTGCATGCGCTGCCTCGCGAGGCCTGAGTCAACGACCGCGCGTACTCCGGGCAGGGTCAGCGAGGTTTCTGCGATGTTCGTCGACAGATAGACCCGCCGCTTCGTGCCCGCCTTCAGCAGGGATAGGGACTGCGCGGAGGCCAACGCGCCGTGAACACGCACAATCTCGAGCGCGCGCAACGCTGACACCGCAGCTACGGCTTTGGCGCAGCGGTCGATATCCGCCATGCCCGGGAGAAACACGAGGATGTCTCCGTTCGCCTCCTGCCTTACCAGCTCAGTGAGCGCGCGAGTCACGCGCCCATCAAGGTCTCGACGGCTCGGCTCGCCGTCGCCGATGTGCTCGATCGTGACCGGGAAAGTGCGGCCGTCAGCGCGCAACAGTGGTGCCTTCAGGGTCGCGGCGATTCCTTCGCCGTCGATCGTAGCCGAGGTCAACACAAGAGCAGCGTCAGAGGCACCGAGCTCGATGGCGCGACGCATCAGCAGGATGGTCAGGTCCACGTCGGTGCTCCGCTCGTGTGCCTCGTCGACGAGCACGGCACCCCAGTCGCCGGCGCCCTCCGCGAGCATGCGCACCGCGATACCGGGGGTTACGAACTCGACGACGGTCTGGTCCGACACCCTCGTGTCGAAGCGCACTCGGTATCCGATGCGGCCGCCGACCTCCTCGCCTATCAGCTCACTCAGCCAGGAAGCGAGCGCCTGACATGCGAGCCGTCGTGGCTCGACAACCAACGTCCGCCCGCGCAGGTCACAGAGCCAGAGGGGCAGGCAGGTCGACTTGCCCGAGCCTGTCTCAGCCACGACTACAGTGGCAGTGCGAGGCTGCGCGGCGTCGTTGAATCGCTCACGGATCGCTGCCACGGGCAGCTCTGGTGCGAACTGCGAGAGGTCTCCGCTACTCGTACTCGTCGTACTCGTCGTCGTCCTCGTCGTACTCGTCGTACTCTCCATCCTCATCGAGGAATTCCACGTTGTCGTCGAGGAACTCTTCATCCTCGTCTACTTCGGCGAGCTCATCATCCTCGTAGTCTTCGTCGTCGATCCGCAGCGCTCTCATTCGTTCAACTGTCGACGTGCTGATTCGCCGTTGAACAGCGGGCCCTTCGACTGAGCGAACACGTCGAGTTGCCGAAAGCGCCGAAGCACGGTTGGGGCCCCGGTCGTTCGCAGCCGGCTCATTATCCACGGCAAAGGCCCCCTGTGGCGCCTCTACCGGCGGCTCGTCGGCGACCTCGATCGCAACCGCAGCTTCTGACCTGTATTCCGGGTCCATGCCGGGCCCGTCAGCTTCGTGTACGACCCCCGCGTCCACCTCGCCCGTGACCTGCAGGAGATCGGGCTCAAATTCAGGTTGCTGAACGATGTACCCGTTGAAGCCGCTGTTCTCCGGAACCTCCACGATCGCCGGTGCCTCTTCGCCGCCGCGTCCGCCCGAAATCAATACGACCGCAAGCGCGACAAGCCCGACCGCGGCAAGCGCAGCACCTGCCGCTGCGACTGTCGAGACACTGCGACCTCGCTTCGCCGCCAGCCGTGTTGCCGTAGCGTCCGCAGTAAGAACTGTGGACTCTGCGGAGTCCTGATCTTCGTCGGGGCGCGCCTGCAGACGAATCTCGTACGCCCCGTCGGCTGTCTGATCAGCGACAACCTCAATCGGCCCGCTGCTCGACAGGATCCGTTCTTCGTTGTGGCTCAAGAGTACACCGGGGGTGCGAAGCGCAGCCGACTACCCAAAAACTCGCTGCGCGCGGAGACTGTAATTCACGTTCCGCGCGCAGAAAAGGTCGAATTCAGGCCGCGACTGCTGTGAGCGCGACCGTTGCGTCAGTTGGCGTCTTCGAAGTCAGCGTCGATCACGTCGCCTTCGTCTCCGTCTCCTGCAGCGGCCGCTTCCCCGGCGTCGCCGGCCGGGGCACCCGCTGTCGACTGATACATCACCTCGGCGATCTTGTGGGCGACCGCTTCGATGCGTGTCTTCGCCGCCTCCATCTGCGCGATGTCGTCAGCCTCGACGGCCTTGCGCGCCTCGGCTGCAGCCTCCTGCGCTTCGCTACGTACGTCGGCGTCGATCTTGTCTTCGTTCTCTTTGACGAGCTTTTCGGTGCTGTACGCGAGAGTATCGAGCTCGTTGCGCAGCTCGGCAGCCGCTCGTCGCTTTTCGTCTTCTTCGCGGTTCTCTTCAGCCTCGTTGATCGCGCGCTGGATTTCCTCTTCGTTGAGGCCGCCCGAAGCTTCGATCGTGATTCGCTGCTCAGTACCGGTGGCTTTGTCCTTCGCTGAGACGTTGACGATGCCGTTCGCGTCGATGTCGAAAGTGACTTCGATTTGCGGCACACCACGCGGCGCAAGCGGGATGTTGTCGAGGTTGAACTTGCCCAGCGACTTGTTGTCAGAGGCCATCTTGCGTTCGCCCTGAACGACGTGCACCGTCACCGAACTCTGGTTGTCGGAGGCTGTCGAGAACACCTCAGACTTCTTCGTCGGGATGGTGGTGTTTCGCGGAATCAACGGGGTCGTTACGCCGCCGAGAGTCTCGATGCCGAGGCTCAGCGGAGTCACGTCCAGGAGCAGAATGTCCTTCACGTCACCCGAGAGTACACCGGCCTGAACTGCGGCGCCGAGCGCAACCACTTCGTCCGGATTCACGCGCTTGTGCGGCTCTTTACCGAAGAACTCCTGTACCTTCTTCTGAACCAGCGGGATGCGGGTTGAGCCACCGACAAGTACAACCTCGTCGATGTCTCCGGGCTTGAGACCCGCGTCCTTCAGCGCCTTGCGGCAGGGCTCGATGGTGCGCTCGACGATACCGTCGATCATCTCGTCCAGCTTCGCGCGGCTGAGACGCAGGTTGAGGTGCTTCGGCCCGCTCGCGTCTGCGGTCAGGAAGGGAAGATTGATGTCGGTGTCGAGTACGCTCGACAGCTCGATCTTCGCCTTCTCCGCAGCCTCTTTCAGGCGCTGCAGCACCATGCGGTCACCGGCGATGTCGATTCCCGAGTCCTTCTTGAACTCGGCGATCAGCCAATCGATGATGGCGTGGTCTACGTCGTCGCCGCCCAGCGTTGTGTCGCCGTTTGTCGACTTCACTTCGACAACGCCGTCGCCGACCTCGAGGATAGAGATATCGAAGGTACCGCCGCCGAAGTCGTAGACGGCGATTTTCTCTTCGTTCTCCTTATCGAGTCCGTAGGCGAGCGCTGCTGCGGTCGGCTCATTGACGATTCGCTTGACCTCAAGACCGGCGATGCGGCCGGCGTCGCGGGTCGCCTGGCGCTGGCTGTCGTTGAAGTACGCAGGCACCGTAATCACCGCCTCAGTTACGGTCTCACCGAGGTAGTTCTCGGCAGCCTTCTTGAGCTTCATCAACACCTTCGCGCTGATCTCGGGCGGCGAGAACTTCTTGTCGCGGACCACGAAGCTGCAGTCGCCGCCGGCGCCCTTCACGACTTCAAATGCCATGCGATCGATGTCGTTCTTTGCTTCTTCGAAACGTCGGCCGATGAAGCGCTTCGCCGAGTACACCGTGCCACCCGGGTTGGTGACCGCCTGGCGCTTGGCGATCTGACCCACGAGAACCTCTCCCTTCTCGTCAAACGCGACGACGGAGGGCGTGGTGCGGTTGCCTTCTTCGTTCGAGATAACCGTCGGCTCGCCGCCTTCCATCACAGCCACGACCGAGTTTGTCGTGCCAAGGTCGATACCAATAATCTTACCCATAATTGCCTCCTCCAGATGCGGGCGCGCGGCCTCTTGTGCAGCGCGGAGATTGTCTTCTTCGAATCGGGAGCGAAGCTAGGCACTGGGATCGTCGTGTCAAAGAGCCGACGATCGTCACATAACCAGCTGAACTGGCGCCACTTTTTCAAGGGCGCTCAATTCTCGGCCTCAGCCGAATCCCAGCAGCTGCCATAGAACTCGCTGCAGCTCTGTCAGGAAGCTCAGGTGCCTGGAGAGATAGAATATCGCCGCTGTAAAGAGGCCGATCGCAAATACCGCCTTCACAACCTCCATCCACGCGCCCGACGAAGGGAGCCTGTGAATCAGCGAGCTGAAGGTCCCGAGGACGAGAAAAAGAAGGCCCATCCCGAAGGCGAAGGTCGCCATCAGCGCGGAGCCGAGGAGCGGGTCCTGTCGCTCGGCGATGTAGAGCAACGCACCGCTGAGAATGGGGCCGACGCAGGGTGCCGCGATGATGCCGCACGCCAGGCCCATCGCAAACGCGCCGGCAAAGCCGGTCCTGCCCGCCGATGCGAGCCGTGTCTGCAGACCAGTAGGCAGGCGCATCTCGAAGAGCCCCAGCATAGAGAGGCCCAGCCCCACGAAGAGCACAGCGAACGCCAGGATCAGCCAGAAACTCTGCAGCGCCGCTCCGAAGAGGCCCCCGGCCAGGGCCGCCGAGACTCCGAGCACCGTGTAGGTAACTGCCATGCCGAACACGAAGACGAGCGAGAGCAGAAACGCCTCGGCCGTGGATTGCGCCTCTTTGGCGCCGAATACGGCCACCGTGATTGGAATGATCGGGTACACGCAGGGGGTGAAGCTCGCGCCGATTCCGGTGACAAAGATCAGCAGGAAGGTGAGCAGCCAGCCCTTCTCCTGCAGTGACTTTGAGAACTTCGACTCCTGCGGCGCCGCACCCGGGGTGGCCGTCTCGGTATCGCTCAACGCCTGTAGGAAGGTGTCGATGTCCACGAAGCCGTTGAGTGAGGTCGCAGGGACGTACTCACCGGCGCTGTTGACCATCGCGAGGCGTGGCAACGACTGCACACCGTAGGCTTCCTGTAGCGCCGAGTTTTCTTCGGTCACCTCCGTGACATCGACGACGCCGCACACGAAGTTCTCCTGCTCGGCGCGCACCGCTGCGCTGTTGAGGGTCTTTTCCCGCAGCTCATGGCATGCCGTGCACCAGTCGGCGGTGAAGTCGATCACCACCGGGACCCCGCGCTCTACGCCCGCTGCCAGGGCCTCTTCGATCCCAACACAGGGCAGCTCCTCGCTCTGTGGCGCTGACCGCGCACCGATCACGATCCAGACGCCCAACGCTGCGATGAAGGCCGCGAGGTAACGAACAGCCTGCTGTCCTTTCGACAGCTCCCACCTGGATCGGTGCACTTTGCCGACGACAAAGGCGATCGCGATCACCAATGCGCCGATGGACGCGATAATCAAGCCGGCGACTGCAGCGGACATAAACCTGAGTGGAATGGGGTGTGTGGCGCGCCGCTACTGGAGCGGGTACTACCGGTGGCCTGCTGCCGTGGAAATGAGAGACCGGCCATGGGAATGCGAGACCGGCAGGACCAGTTTTTGCAGAAGGAACGCGGTTCTTACCGTTCAACAAGCGCTTCGGCACGATTGAACATTCCCGCGTAACCGGGCCACGCATATCCAGATACGCCGGTTAGGCCCGGCACCGTGCAACGACAAGAGGACTGATGAACCGAACTTTCCGATACGCCATGCGCACCATCCCGGTTACCGCCGCCTGCCTCCTGGCGGTCGCAATACTCGCGACACCGAAGTCTGCCCCGATGGCGCAGGTCGACCCGGCGACGCTTGAAGGTGGCTGGCTGGGCGTAGGCATACGAGATGATGAACAACCCGGCGTGTACGTGAATATGGTCATGCCCGACTCTCCGGCCGCCGCCTGCGGCCTTGAGCGCGGTATGCGGGTGCTCGCAATCAACGGGAACCCCGTGCGTGAGACTGCGGAGATGATCGGTGAAGTCGGGGCTAACCCGGCCGGCAGCACCGTCGTCGTTCGCGTCGCCGGAGGCCCCGACGGCGCCCCGGAGCGTGACCTGCACGCAATCCTGACAGTGCGACCGAGTTCGACCGCCGACTTCGGTCGAGCGATGGTCGGGCGTCCTTTTCCCGAAATACAGGCCGCGATGGTGCAGAGCGGAGACCGGGCGACGGTAGCGCCGGCTGACGGCAAGGTGCGGGTCGTCGAGTATTGGGCGACCTGGTGCGGACCATGCAACGCGGCGGTACCGACGTTGAACGCGATGAACGCCGAGCTCCCTTCAGACCGCTTTGAGCTGGTCGCGGTCGCCAACGAAGAACGCGAGGTTGTCGCGCCCTTCGTTGATGTCCACGAGGTGACCTATCGCACGATGGTCGACCCGAGCGGCGAAGCGAATGCTGCGCTTTGGGTCATGGCGCTGCCCACCTACTTTGTGGTGGACACGAGCAACACGATCGTCGGCTTTTACAGCGGCGGTGGGGAGCTTGCAGCGATGCGCACGCACGTGGAGCGATTGCTGTCAGCGCCGACCGAGCAGCTTGAACCCGCGGAGTAGACGCGGCTGCGTGAGAGAAGACCGTACCCGACGAGCGGACTGCGGCTGAAGGGTCGTTCGGGCGACCGAACGGCATCGAAGCCCGCGACTGCGCGGGCTTCAGTAGATTGTCAGCCCGTCGCCGGATCCAGACTCTTCTGAGGCGCTGCCGGACTCGGACTCCGTCTCAGAGCTGCGGCGGCTCCGCCGAGTCCGCTGCTCAATCTCTTCGAGCTCGTCATCGTCGTCCATCGCGTTGTTGGTAGGGTCGCCCGTTGTCGTGACGCCTTCGCCACTCTCGTCATCGGAACGAAGGCGGAGGTGAACCTCTGTCTCGCTTCCGACGATCTCGTCCACGATGTTACCGGCGCTGTCGTCCGCTTCGATGCTGTTCACGAGATCGCTCAGGCTACGGCTGGAACGAGCGCGGCGATTCCTCGCGACTTCGCCGCTGTTCACGCGGTCGTCAGGGATGCTGCCGTCCATGAAGACCAGCACATAGGAGTTGTACACTGCCGTAGCTTTCTCGGCCCGCAGCCGCGACACGCCGTCGTCCCAGGTCGCGCGAATCAGGTGGGGAATACCCCAGTCATCGACAAACTCTTCGCGCTCCGCGGTCAGCTCGTAGCTGCTCTCAAGCGCCTCGGTGAACTCTTCGAAGCTTATCCAGTTCAGGTCGGGGACGCTGAAGACGGTGATCATCTTCCGCAGCTGATCGTTGTGAAAAATGAAATACCGCAGCGTACCGTTGTGATCGATCGTCAGCATGCTGTGACCGACCGCACCGTGGAGCTCGCCGGCGATCGGCGAAATCTCGTAGCCGGTGACTTCGCTCTCAAGTTCTTCGTGGCTCTGTGCCACACGGCGCCAGCGCGCGTCGGCGGCCTGCCGCTCCCTGTCGATCGCCAGGGGATCGTTCGCCCCCACGATACGCTCCCGAAACTCCGCCATCAGCTGGGCGCGGTGCGCGTCGAGTACGGCCTCAGGGCTCGAACCCCAGCGGATCCCCTCGCCGAGGGTGTCGTCCAGGGGCGTGGCAGCAGCCACGGGCTCTGTCTCTGCGTCCTGCGCGGAGACCGCAGCCGGGAGCGCTGTGAACAGGGCCACGCAGAGCGTGAGCACCGCGTGGGGGGACATTTTTCTGAAGCTCATCGGAGTCTCCTGTACAGAGCCCACGTTGTGTTTCGGTCGCGACGGTCGGGTGTGGTGCCCGCGTGGCCGATGGCACCGGCACAGCAGACGCTCTGCACTGCTGTACCATTGTAAGCCCGTGCACAACCCCTGGCAACTCGTGAGATTGACCGAATAGAAAAGCGCAGATAGGTCCCGGAGTGGATAGCCTCGCATCGGCTCATCAAAGCCATCGCGCCCGGCACCACAACTGCCCCGGCGGCGACGGTCCGCAATTGCCGTCCTGAATCTGTACGCAGCGACAAACTATGACTGAAGAACAGGCACGTGAGACGCAAACGACGGGATCGGCGGCAGCCATCGCCGCAGCACGACTCGTGGGCCGTCGTCAGCTTCTGGAGCGTTTAGAGCGCACACTGGACGTGGCCCTGCGCGGCGGCGGCGCAGCCCACGTCCATATCTCGGGCCCCGAGGGCATCGGAAAGTCGCACCTGATCGACTCCATCGAAGAGCTCGTAGAAGATGGCGAACTCTCTGCGCTGCTCGTGCGAAGTACGGCTGATCTCGACGCCCGCCCCTATGCACACTTTGCGCGGCTCATCAGCCGCCGCCTTTACCTGCCGGTCGGTGCCAGCGACACCGAGATGCGCTCGCGCCTGGAGGAAGGCGTCAGCGCAATCTTCAAGTCCGACGAAGGCCTCGACGTCGCGCGGCGTATCGGAACCCTGATCGGTGTGCCCTTCCCGGAGAGCCGAGCCGAGCGTGAAGTGGACGCCGCGCGCGCCGAACAGAAGGCCCGCGACGCGATCATTCGATTCTTCCGAATCGACGCGCAGAACCTGCCCATCATTCTCGTCTTTGACGACGTAGAAGACGCCGAGGCCCGCACTCTGTCCCTGATCCGCGAGACTCGAGAGTCTCTGCAGGATGTGCCGATCGCGATCATTACCGCCGCCGACGCGAGCGCCAATCTGGATGAGCTTCAGCTCGAAGGCGACGGCTGCGTGCATGTCGAGCTTGAGCCGCTATCGGACGATGAGATCCGTGAATACGTCGCCGAGGTCCTGGAGCCTGCGGGGACGGTGCCCGAGGTCGTGGCGAACCGCATCTGCGAGTGCGCCGTCGGGAACCCTCTGGTGGCTCGCCAGGCCCTGCGCATTCTTGGCGCTGAGGGCGTAATCGATACGTCGGTACAGCCCTGGAGAGTCGATCTCGAACGCCTTGATCAGGTCGAGCTTCCGCGCGCCCTTGAAGATGTCATCCGCACGCGCATCGCTCGCCTCAGTGACGAACAGCGGGCGATACTCGAAGACGCGGCACTCGTCGGCCGAACCTTCTGGCTCGGCGCCCTGATATCGCTCGATCGCGCTCGCGAGAGCGGCAGCCGCGCGGTCGAAGATATGTGGCCTGACGCTGAGCGGCGAGGCTCGATTACCGCGGTACTCGAAGAGCTCGTGGACAATGGCCTGATCATCCCGTCTGACCGCCCCGCTTTCCGCGGGCAGCAGGAGTTCCGCTTCAAGCACGAAGTGGAGCGCCGTACGCTCGCCGAAGGCATCGATGACAGCACCCGGCGCACCTCGCACTGCGTCATTGCTCACTGGGTGCTCGGACAGCCGGACCTTGAGCTGACCCGCTTCGCGGTCCTGGTCGCCGAACACTTCGAACGAGGCGGCCTGCACGACGACGCCGCGCGCTACTACCACGAGGCCGGGCGCCACGCGCGCATGCGCTACGTCAACGACCGCGCCATCAAGTGGCTGCGCAAGGCGCTCGAGAATACGCCCACGGGCGACTTCACCGAGCGAATCGACATCCTCTTTGAGCTCGCCACGATCTACGAGCACATCGGCCGTCACGAGCGGTCCATCAACGCACTCTGCGAAGCCAGCCTCGCCGCATGGAAAATCGGCTCCCGCGCAAATGGCGGCGCGGCCTTTGAGGGATTGGGGCGGGCGTATCGCAGCCTCGGTGACTACAACCGAGCCTTCGACTTCTTCATGCGTGCTCGCGAGCTCTTTGCCGGGGTGGAAGACCGGGCGGGGATCGCAGCGTCGCTCGACGGACTCGGTCGCGTTCAGTGGCTGCGGGGCAACTACGACAGCGCTTTTGAAAACTACACCGAGAGCCTTGAAATCCGAAAAGAAATTGGAGACCGCGTAAAGACAGCGGCTTCTCTGAACAACCTCGGGACCCTGCTCGTGCATCGCGGGCAATTCCGCGAGGCGCTGCAGCACTTCCGGGAAGCGCTTAAGATCCGCCGCGAAGTCGGCGACATGCACGGCATCGCAGAATCACTGAACACCATCGGTGTTCTCTTCACCACACGCGGGGACAATGAGAACGCCCTGCGCCTCTGGAATGAGGCCCTGGACGTGGCGCAGGAGGTCGGCGACCGCTCTATGGAGAGCATCCTCCTGAACAACATCGGTGAGATCGAGATTCAACTCGGCGAGCTGGACAGCGCCGAGGAGCATCTCAACAGCTCACGCGCTCTCGGCGAGCAGCTGGGCGAGCAGCGCGTCGTCTTCGACGCCCTCCGCAACCTCGGCGTCGTTCAGGCAAAACGCGGCGCTCCCGGTGTCGGCGCAGAGCAGGTCGACGAAGCTCTCGCGATGGCACGAAGCCTTGGCGCGCGTGTACTCGAAGGCATCGCGCTCCGAACCCTCGCGGAAATCGAAAGCCAGACGATCTACGGCGCCAACGCGGACGAGTCGCAGATGGCGGCGGAGCGCGCGTACCGGGACTCGATTCGCATCTTCAAAGAGCTCGGAAACGACGCCGAGTTGGGCCGCGTCTATCACAGCTACGGCACCTTCCTGATCGAGTCCGGACTGCTGGTACAGGGTCGTAAGCACCTCGAGATGGCCAAAGACATCTTCGAGCGCCTCGAAATGCGTGGGATCCTGGAGCAGACCGAAGCGACCATCGGAGCGCTCTAGAGGCAGCACCACCTGAGCCGAGCGGCCGGCGAAGATGGCAGCCCGCTGACGTGACAGACTGTTGAAGTGACGGACCGGCGTAATGGCGGCCGGGACGCCTCCGCGCGCCGCGCGTCTTCGGTGCCGGTCATCGCCACTCGCCGACTCGGCGGCTACGCCGGCTCCGTTCCGCCGACGATTTCGCCTCCGAACTCCGCGAAGGTCGCGCGCAGCTCGGTTTCGCCGCAGCTTCCGTCCACAAGAAGGGCTTCAAGTCCCATCTCTTCAAGCTCTGCAATCGTACGCCCGTGGTCACCGGGATAGCGCCCGATACCGACGGTGTGTTCCGGAAGCTTGGGCGCTACGCGATCATAGACGCGAGGCTCACCGAGGGCCGTCTCAAGCCTCGTCAGGTTCACCCCAACAACGCGGATGACGCTGGTGTCGCTGTGTCCGATGCAGAGGCGCTCCACCAGGTCCATGTGCCTCGCGGCGCATCCGTCCACGATCACTTCCAGACGAAGGTCGATGGCGTGCCGCACCAGGCCGCGCAGGAGTCGTTCATCGTTCAACAGCTCAGCGCAGATGACGACGGCGGCGGCACCATGCGCCCTCGCCATCGTGATCTGAACCGTATCAAGAATATAGTCGAGGCAGATAATCGGGAGCTGCGTCGACTGTGCGGCGCTGAGGATGTCCTGATAGCTGCCACCGTGCAGCTCCTCATCGACGCACACGCCGATCGCGCTGGCGCCCAGCTCGGTAAGTAGAGAGACGCGCTCTCCCACATCGAACGCCGGATACTCCCGCCCGTCGGTGCTGGTGCGGTGCAGAATGGGGATCAGGGCGCGCTCCGCCCTTGGCACAAGCAACGCGTCGGGCAGTGATGGTGGCAGCGGCAGCGCAATTGCCTGCGCCTTGTACACACCTTCAACGCCCTCGTTTCGCCTGGCCTGGAGCCACGACCGTCTGGCCGCGAGAATCCGATCGCGAGTGAGCATTAAGGAGAATCCTCAGAGAGAATCGGCCACATAGACTTGCCGGTGCGACGTGTTCAACCCTGTTTTTACTGCAAAGTCCGGTCGGCGCTACTTCAGGTGTCACTCACGGCAACGCTCGTCGCCGTCATAGCAGGAAAAGCGGACGTGAAAATGCGTCCGATGGCCGGGTTCATGACGGATGACGCCACGGGCGATTCGGTTGCCGCTGGGGAACTGGAAGATTCGCCCCAGGCGTTCGGCGCTGACACCGGATTCGATGAGGTCTTCGACCATCTGCTCCTGAATCCGGTAGTCGACAAAGATGTACTCAATCAGGTCGTTGCGAATCCAGTAGTCAAAGAGCGCCCACTGCAGCTCTGTGTTGATCTGGTCACCGTTGATTGCGCGATACTCGCACTCGGTCTCGGTGCACATGGAGTGGTAGTAGCCGATGTCTGCGTCCCGACCGCTCTGATGGGAGCGGTGCGGCGACATGGGGCCGCCGTTCTCGAAGCTGAGGTCGTGTACCGCAATCTCAGGCGCGTCCGGAAAGCGACGTTTCACGTAGGAGTAACCGGCCATCAAGTTGGTGATGGTCTCGTTGGTGCCCCATGCTCGGCGACTTCGCCGTACCCGGTACCCTGGATGCTCGGGCAACTGCTCACCGTTGACGAGGCGCCCCCCATACGCGGCCCCGATCGACTCCGACGGCACCTCCGGCCCACTCTGCTGAATATTGAGTTGATGTCCGATGCGAATGCGGTCCGGGTCGACGCCCGGATTCCACGAGAGAATCTCGCTGACCGTGACGTTGTGTCGACTGGCGATGCGTCCGAGGAAGTCACCGGGCTGCACTTCGTACCTGATGGTCCGGGTTGGCCGCAGCGAGCGAATACGGATGCGCTGGCCCAGGCGAATGCGGTCCGGATCAAGGCGCGGGTTCCACTCCTGCAGCTCCTGCATGGTGACGCCCTGCCGGGCGGCGATTCCGCTCAGTGTGTCTCCTGACACAACAGTGTAGGTCGTGTAGTTGACCGGTTCCTCCGAGCCCGAAGATGCGGACGCGCCGGACCGGATCGTGATGCGCTGGCCGATGCGGATGCGGTCCGGGTCGAGGTTGCGGTTCCAACTCTGCAGCTGGTTCAGGGTTACGCCATGCCGCGCCGCGATACCGAGCAGTGTATCGCCGGGCGCAACCTCGTAGACGGTGCCGGAGCCCGAGCTTGAGCTGCTCGAGCTGCCCGATGAGCCGCCCTGCCGAATGGTGATGCGCTGGCCGATGCGGATACGGTCCGGGTCGAGATTACGGTTCCAGCTCTGCAGCTGGCTCAAGGTGACGTGATAGCGTTCGCAGATGCCGAGCGTGGTGTCTCCCGGGGCAACCGTGTGAATGGTCTCCCCTTCTGATTCTGCGGAATCATCGCTGTTGCCATCTCGAATCGTCAGGCGCTGACCGATTCGGATGCGATCATCCGTGAGATTGTTCCACGCCTGAATCTCGCTCACCCGAACGCCATATCGCGCAGCGATACTGCCCAGCATCTCGCCGGCGGCGACCACGTGCGTTGTGTCCGCTGCTGCCGTACTGACGAAGCTCGCCAGAGCCACGGCGTGCCCCAGCGCGAGCGCGCAGATTACCCTTCGTACCCACATCATATGACAGCCCAAATCCGGCGACGTGACCTTTCGCTTATGGAAGCAGGATCCGCATGTCAACGCGTCGAACGCGGCATTTGTTCCAGAGGGGTCATGCGCCAGTTCGGCGGCGGCACCCGGTCGGCGTGCGGGCTCGTTCTCCTCGCCGGCCGCTCTACGCGAAGAGCGGGAAGGTCAGGGGCTCGACAAGCGGGGCGCGCTCCTTGAGGAAGCGACCCAGCCGCTGCGTAATTCTCGCCTCCAGCTGGCGGGCCCGCTCGCGGCTTACGCCGAAGAAGTCACCGAGCTCCTGGAGCGTGCGTGGGTCATCGGCGACCATGCGACGATGCCAGATGTGCACATCTCGACCTTCAAGGGTGCCCGCAAACTCTTCGAGGAGCGTACGCATCTCGTCGGCCGTACTTCGGCGAGCGCTGAGCTCATCCTGCAGCGGCCCATCTGAGGCGATGAAATCGGACAGGGTTCCCCCCTCCCCGTCGCGTACCGGCGCGTCGATTGAGCTCTCGCCGCCATTCATGCGCGACTCCATCTCGATCACGTCGCGCGAACGCACACCGAGTGAGCGTGCGACAAGCGCCGGCGAGGGAACCAGGCCCTGCCTGAGCAGACGCTCCTTCTCCTTCTTCAGGTTGTAAAAAAGCTTCCGCTGAGCCTGCGTGGTGCCGACCTTCACGAGCTTATGGTTATCCATCAGGTACTTGAGGATGTACGCGCGGATCCACCACTGCGCATACGATGCGAGGCGAATCTTCTTGTCCGGATCGAACTTGCGAACCGCGTGAATCAAGCCAACGTTCCCCTCCTGAATCAGGTCGAGCACCGTCGATCGCGCCGAGTGGTATTCCATGGCGATCTTCACCACCAGGCGCAGGTTGCTGTTCACCAGCTTGAGTTCAGCGGCGCGGTCATCGTCATCACGGAACCGGCGGGCGAGCACCTGCTCTTCTTCCCTTGTCAGGACGTCATGCCGCCTTACATCTGAGAGGTAGCGCTGGACCGAATCCGTGCCGCGAAAGCGATCTCCGCTGCTGTGGACAGAGGTGGGGGCATTATCGACGACGGTTGGGGTGGTCTTGCTTCGAGTGGAGCTGTTCGTTCTCATGGGGTTCTCCTTCCTGTCGGGGCAGCAGAACAGCCGCCCCGCCCTCCCGGGCCGAATATGGACCGAATTGGTCCACATTCATCTCACTAACCAGCGTACGGGGACTCGTATTCCCCGGTTACCCGGTTTTCAGGCGACGAAGCTGTACGCCGATCTTTCGCGTGCAACCCATATTGTTCTTGTCGACCGCCTGTCCCGATCCCGCGGCCCCCGGCCGCGCGCCGACAGCCGGGCCGGCTTGACACCGATCTCCCGGTGTCTACCTACCCTGCCACCGTTTTTGATGCCGCGCGGCGGCTCGATGCCCACAGCCAACACCCTGACTGCGCATGTCGTCGAAGCCTGACTATTACGATGTCCTTGAGGTCTCCCGCGGCGCCGACGCAGCGACGATCAAGAAGGCGTATCGAAAGATCGCGATGAAGAATCACCCGGACCGAAATCCCGGAGATTCTGCCGCCGAAGAACGCTTCAAAACAGCGGCTGAGGCCTACGACGTCCTCAGCAACGAAGAAAAGCGGTCGATCTACGACACCTACGGCCACGCCGGGTTGAGCAGTCAGGGAATGGGCGCCGGGGACGTAAACGACATCTTCTCCAACTTCAGCGACATCTTCTCGGACTTCTTCGGCTTTGGCGGCAGGCAGCAGCAGCGTTCCCCGAACGCACCGGCCCGCGGCGACGACATGAAGATGGGGCTGCGCTGCGGGTTCGAGTTTGCGGTTCACGGCGGCAGGAAGACGGTTCAGGTTCCCCGCAGCGCATCCTGCGACGACTGTGACGGCAGCGGCGCCAAAGAAGGCACATCACCGACCCGCTGCCCCAACTGTGGCGGCAGCGGACAGACACGGCACTCCCAGGGCCTGTTCACGATTCAGACCACCTGCCGCAGCTGCCGAGGCTCCGGACAGTTCATCGCGGAACCCTGCGAAACATGCCGCGGACAGGGCCAGGTGACCCGCCGCGACGACGTCGTGGTCACCATCCCGGCGGGCGTAGAGAGCGGAATGCGACTCCGCCTTCGGGAAGAAGGAGGCGGGGGCAGGAACGGCGCTCCTCCCGGCGACCTGTACATCGTCCTTGAGGTCGAAGAGTCCGACATCTTCGAGCGTAACGGGTCTGACCTTCACCTGCCGCTACCGGTCGACTTTCCCACCGCTGCCCTCGGCGGCGATGTAGAGATACCACTGCTTGAAGGAAGCGCGAAGGTACGGATCAAGCCGGGGACTCAGCATGGCGACCGGCACCGGTTGCGCGGCGAAGGCCTGCCCATTGTGAACCAGCGGGGCCGCGGCGACCTCTACGTGCACTATCAGCTCGAAGTGCCGACCAACCTCAACAAGCGGCAGAAGAAGCTGCTGCGTGAGTTTCTCGAAGAGTCCGGCTCGGAGGCGACCGGGCATGGCAACCTCTTCAGCCGCATCAGCTCGCTCTTCGAGAAACCGAAATCCGCGGACAAGGAGAAAGGCGACGACGGCCACCCGGACTGAGCACAACCGTGCTCAGCGATTCAGCTGACGGCGCGCAGCCTCCGCTTCATCGCTGAGCCCGAGGGCGGTGTACGTGTCGACGAGCATCTGCAGGGTGTTCTGCCGATCTACCGGCCCGGCCGCCAGCTCCAGTTCCAGCTCCCGCCGGGCGACCTCCCACTGAGCTCGCTGATGGGCCAGCTGGCCGAGCACGGTGTGCAGGTCCCGCTGAAAAGGGTCCACATGTCCGGCAATCTCGGCCATCTGCCACGCCCGATCCAGGTCCCCGCGATCGCGGAGCTCACCGGCGGCGCGCAGCGCA
Organism: bacterium; assembly: GCA_030427825.1. Taxonomy (GTDB): domain Bacteria; phylum Myxococcota_A; class Bradymonadia; order REDH01; family REDH01; genus JAUICO01. The sequence continues at coordinate 32,985 of JAUICO010000037.1, forward strand.
ACAGCGAAGTCATTTTCCTCGCGCATGACGTACGCGTGCAGGTGCTCCGTCGCTTCCACCGCGAGCCCTCTTCGACTGAGGATCTCCGCAAGCTCCAGGTGCGGCGCCGCCGACCGCGGGTAGAGCTCCGCCGCGCGCCGCAGGTGAACGAGCGCAGCCTCTTCCTGCCCTTCTGCGCGGGCAATGCGAGCCAGCGACATGCGCGCGGAGTAACTCTCAACGCCCCCGTCGAGCAGGCTCTCGAAGTACCTGCGCGCCGTATCGTTGTCGCCGGAGGACTCTGCGACGGTCGCAGCGAAGTAGTTTGCGAGCGGATTTGTCGACTCGATCGCGAGCGCCTGTGCCAACGCATCGGCGCTGCTATCGTCGTTTCCGTTCACGAGCTCCGCGACCGCCAGCTCTGCGAGGGCGTCCGCTGATGACGGCTCACGCCGCGCCCGTGATCGCGCAGCCTCAAGATCGCTGTAGCGGGTCGGGTCCGGCTCGAAGAGCTGCATGAGGTGAGCGTATCGCCGGCGGATGTGCTCCTCGAAGAGCCGGTCAAACTCCTCCAGGTCCACACCCAGAACCTCCTGAACCACGGCCGGCGTCTGCAGGCTGCGACCGTAGCCGTCGAGCATCGCCAGCAACGAGTCGTACCCCCAACGAATTCCGATGAACTCCACCACAAGCGAGGCCTGGAAGTAGGCGGCGACGAGGCGCTCTGAACTGCCGGCGCCGGTAAACGCCCAGTTCAGGTCTGCGAGGCCAATCAGCTCGCCTGCGTGGAGCGCGTTCACGATCGTCAGCTCGTGTTCGCGCCGCCATTCGGGACGCGAGATCAGAGTATCGTACTCTGCCATTCCTTCGGTCAGCCAGCGCGGCACCCGGTAGTTGGAGCGCTCAAGCGAGAACACGTGGCTCATCTCGTGCTCGATCACGATTCGCCAGTTGAAGTTGCCTTCACTTGGTGAGCGGCTCGTAACAACGTGGCCAAAGCAGATCCCGTGCAGATGCACCTGTGGCAGGCCAACTGACCGGATTCCGAAAGTCTCGGGCTCCCGAAACACCTCGACGGACACGGGCAGCTCGGGAGTGATCCCGTAGCGGCCTCGGTACAACTCCCACGCGTGACGGACCGCTTCCGGAATGTATCGCCGCAGGACGGCGGACTCGCTCTGATGAAAGCGATAGCGCAGCCCCTCGACCTGCTCATCGTCTACAAACTCGTAACGGCTGAGCGCGCCTTCATAGAGGTTCGCCATGTTGTAGGCGAAGACGTTGAACGGATCCGCCTCGAAGGCCCGCCGTAGGAAGTGCAGCGCCCGCTCGTCGTCTCCCCGGCGAGAGTGTCCGAAGCCGAGAGCCAGGAACGCAGGTCCGAAGCCGGCGTCGAGCTGCAGCGCCTGCTGGTTGAGCGCCAGCGCCTCACGGTAGCGAAAGACCCGCGTCGCCTGCTCTCCCACGACCCAATAGAATCGCGCGTAGAGGGGATCGAGGGCCATGACCTGCTCCTCGAGCTCGCTGAAGCGGGCCGCGTCGTCCTTGAGGTAGTAGACCGCCGCCAACAGAGAGAGGCTCTCAAGCCGCAGCGGGTTCGCCTCGAGACTTCGCTGCAGCAACACAGCGGCAGCGTCCCAATTCCCCGTGTCGATCTCGACGCCGGCCAGCGCCTCCAGCGCCTGCGGATACCCCGGCCACTGCTCCAGAGCGGACGCCAGCTGCTCACGGGCAGCAACCACATCATAGCCGGTGCTCAGCTCGGCGAGGGCAGACAGGGTGAGAACACGCGGGTCATGAGGCGCCCTCGCGACAGCCTCGTCCATCACCGCCTTCGCCTCATCGGCGCGGTATTTCTCAAGGAAAAGCTCCGCCCATGCCAGACGCGCATCGATCGCAGAATCGTCAGCGGCAACTGCGTCGCGAAAAGCCTGGTTGGCGTCCTGGTGCAGCCCCATCGCGTGACAGGCGCGACCTACCCACGTCAACTGCTCAGCGGTCGTAGCCCGTCCCGCGTTGTAGTCGCGAATGAAGTCCTCAAGGTCCGCTCTGGCCCGAGACCTGCGCCCCTTCAGATGAAAGGCCCTGGCACGCCAGTATCGTGCCGCGGGGTGCGGACCTTCGCGACCCTCTACAGCCTCATCGAGAACTTCAATCGCATCGTCATAACGCCCCCGAAAGATAAGGTATTCTCCGTACGCCGCGCGCGCTTCATTTGTCGCCCGACTGGTACGCATCTGCCGCTCATAGATCCGCTCGGCCTGCGCATACGCGCCGCCGCGCACATGCAGGTGTGCGGCCTCGAGTTGCGCGCGCTGTGCCTCGTCGCCTCGGATCCCCTCCAGGGCCTCGATGGCCGCTGCGGGGTCCGTGGCCGCGAGCTCAAGAGCGTCTTCAACGGGTCCCGCGGCCGCTGCGCCCGATGCGAGGACCGCTGCGAAGGTCAACGCAACGACGATGTAACGAGAGACGCTCATTCCCGGTCAAAACACCACGGCTGCCCACCAAATTCCAGCGCGCCCGCAATTCCGGCGCGCTCGAAACCTCCGCCGTCAGCCGCTGTCGCGGCTCTGTTCGCGCAGAGAGACCAGGCGACGCGCTGCGTCGGCGAAGCCTGCGCCGGCCTCTCTCGCCGTCATCCAACGCGGTGGCGTCTTCATGCGACGCAGGAACGGCTCCACGTTGGCCACGCCGATGCAATTTGTGAAACGGCCGAACATCGGCTCATCGTTCGGCGAGTCACCGAGGTAGATCCACGAATCCAGGTCCTGTGCATGTGCAGAGCCGGCGGCGCTACCCAGCCAGTTCTCGAAGCCGCGAATCTTGTCGACGTCGCCAAACCACGTGTTCACGTGCACGCTTGAGAGCTTCGCGTGGGCACCGGCATCGGCGCACATGGCCAGCAGCTCGTCGACGTCGGCATCCGGCCAGCGGGGCACATCTTCGGTAATGTCGATCGCCAGGTCGAACTCACGGTAGGCCTGGTCTGAGGCCCACTTTGCATGGGGAAAGCGCGCGCGGATTGCGTCGGCGAGCTCGCCGAGTCGGACCGCGGCCTCCGCCGGGTCCATCCCTGAGGGGGTATCGAGTCGGCGGCGGGCACCATCGGCCATATAGAAGACAAAGGCTCCGTTCTCGCCGACCACAGCATCTACAGGCCAGAAGCGTGCGAAGTGGTCGCACCAGCCGGCGGGGCGCCCCGTCACCGGTACCAGGGAGAAGCCTGCGCGGCGAAGGGCCCACATGGCAGAAAAGGCCTCTTCTCGAATCTGCCCTTCTGTCGAAAAGGTGTCGTCGATATCGAAACAGACGCCTCGAATGCCTTCCAGTTGGGCGTCGGTGGCCTCGGCGAACGGCGTGGTTTGCTTCGTCACCGGCGCGCTAGAGGCCGCTGATGATTCGCCAGCCGTCGATCTCGTTACGAAGCTGAACGCGGTCGATATTGCGCTCGTTCTCCCAGCGACGGGCATCGTCGATCGCGAAGAGCATGTTGTACGAGTAGTCGTACATCACGTCTGCACGGTCGTCGTCGATGTCGATCTCGAGGACTTTCACATCTACGCGAATGTCCTCGATATGGGCGATGAGGGTCTCAAAGACCTCCATCAGCTGCGAGTAGCCGTAGTCGTCTTCGGTGCGGTCCGTTGTTCCGGCGTTCTCGTAGTAGTCTGCGGACACAAGCTCGCCGATCGCCGTGAGGTCCAGGGCCTCAAGGGCGCGGGCGTATTCTTCCATCAACCGGACGATGTCATAGTGGTCGTCGGTCTTCGAGATCTTCGCCGAGTCCGCCAGAACAGGGCTCTCGATGTAGCGCCCACCGCAGGCGCTCACAGCGAACAACACTGCAAGCAGCGCGGCCCCGAATCGGGCCGTTCTCAGGGCATGCGCGGTCATCGATTCACGCTCTCTTTGTGTGCGGCCGGCTCTATACAACAGTCGTCCTCAACCCTGCGCTCGCAGGGACTGCGGACGCGACGCTAGCGGCAAACCGGCAGCGATGGCGGCTTATTCCATCGGACCCCGAAGGCGTCAAGGTGACGATGTGATCAGAATGCCGACGCATTGAGCGTCTCCAGCTCTCCGCGAGCGCAGCGGCCGAGCCACATTTCTGCAGTCGAGCGGCGTGCCGATCGCACACTCGAGGTGTCCGCAAGCTCCTGCCACAGGGCACACGCGTCGTCGGTGGGCCGGCGAATGCTCCGGTGCATGGCCAGAGACTCAAGCGCCTGTAGACGCTGATCCTCCGTCAACTCCCCCCGCAGCTGCCCTCTCAACGCCGCCTCCAACATCGCCGCCGCCGGGCTCGAGTCCCCACTACCGGCCAGACGCAGCCCCGCGAGGTACGCCGCTAACGCGCTCTTCTCACGATACGCCGCATCCACCAGCGCCGACGAAGTCACGTGAGCCGAGGGTGAGGGCTGACGAATCAGCGCATCAAACACCGCACCTCGCGTCAGCGGGCCCTCGCTCTCGAATGCCGAGATACGCGCACGAAGCGCCCTACGTCCCGCCGCCGCGCCCGGCAGCTCAGCGGCACGCCGCCACTGCGCAAGCGCCGCGTCCATCTGGCCGGCCATCGCGTCAGCGTCGCCCAGTAGCCGAAGCGCACGACTCTGCTGGCCTATTGACGCCCCCTCATGCCGGGCCACGGACTCCGCCATCTCTCTCGCCTGCGGCCAGGCGCCCACGCGGCTCATCGCCGAGGCAGCGCCCAGGCGCAGATTCAGGTTGTTCGGGTCATCGTCAATAGCCTGCCGCAGGCATCGCACGCCCCTGTCGACTTCGTTGCCGCGCAGCAAATCGGTCCCCCGCTCAAATCGGGTCGCGACCGCGCGCGCACAGCGCCTGCCGAAGATCGACGGCCGGTCGTAGCGAAAACGTGCCGCCGCAAGGTCCCCCTCACTCAACGGCTCAGAAGCCAGAAAGGCGCGCCACTCGGAGACCAGCACCTCAACCCCGCGCCCGTACGCAGCCTCGAAGTCGCCATCGCGGTAGGCGGCAAGAAATCGCTCCGGGCCTTCGGTATCGATCAGATAACGCGAGAATGAGCCGAAGAGTGTGTACACCGTCGATGATGACTGGCTCCAGAACCCGTCCGCGCGAAGCGCGTCAGCCAGATCGGGCGCCAGATCCAGCTCGTGCAACGCGGCAGCCCAGCCGTGGTAACTGAGCTCGCCGCTGCCCCACGCCGCCGCCGTCGCAGCGCCTTCGACCAGGCCCATCAGCGGCAGCAGGCCGTCCCGGCTGGAGAGCCTCAGCGGGCCGCGTCCGTCCTCGCGAAGGAATAGATGCGCCATCTCGTGTGCCAACAGCTCGTCCCCCGGGCCGTCCCAGGTAATGTGCATCTCGCCGAGCCAGATCTTAGCGACGTAGGTACTGCGCCCGCCCATGAGCTGTCCGCGCCTCTCATCGTTGGGATACACATAGGAGCGCAGTCGCCCGGGCTCCCTGCCCCAGAACTCGCGAAGCTCGGCGTATCGTGACTCGTGATCCCACAGCATCAGCGCGAGCTCTTCGTCGTCGACGGCGGCGCGGTCGAAATACACATCGAAGTGCTCGGTGTGAGCGACGCCGCCGAGCTCGGCCTCGACCCAGCCGCGGCTTCGATGCAGGCCGAGATCACCTCGTGTGATGAACATCGCGAGCAGGATCGTCGCCGCAAGACCGGCGATCAGCGGAGCTCGGCGTACACCGGACTCAACGAAGGCAACAATCGAAAGAAGGAAGACCGCGAACGCCGTCGTCCAGAGTCTGTAGATCGCATGCCCACCGAAACCGACCAGAGACTCATCGTAAATTGAGCCGGCGAAGTATCCGAAGAAAAAGTCCCAGGCGACGATCGCGGGCTGGCGAAACAGGTACAGCAGCGTCGAAACCAGCGACACGAAAAGAAAGGTACAGACGACGGCGACCCGCGCCCACCGCCTTCGGAGCAGCCCCACCGAGAGCCCGACAGCGACAAAGAGCGGAATCCCCATCAGTGGAAGCAGCAGATAGAGCACGAGCCCGGTGAGCGGGTCGCAACTGCTCACCCGAAAGCCGTTGAGGAGGCTGACAACGAGAGCGATTCCTGCGAGTGCAGCGAGGTCTGCTGCCGCGCGGCGAAAGCGTCGCCACGTGGTCCCACCGGCGCTACCGCCGATTCCATCATCGTCTCTGCGCCAGGCGACCCGAAGCGTGCCCGCCACCGCGAGAGTGATCTGCATCAGAGCTGCGAACTCGTAGCCGGGCACGTTGGTCAGCGGCATGAACTGCGCAACCAAGGCAGCCAGAACGATCAGGGCGCCCGACACTCCGAGCCAACGGATACCGCGCAGCACTGAGCGCGCGGGGTCATCGGAGCCTGCGCGGCGTGGACTCCGCTCCGTGGTCACGGTGTCGCGACGGATTGCGGCATGTTGAAAAAGCGCACCGTGTCACCGACGTTGATTCCGCGCGCCGCGACCTGCCCGGCATTCAGCTCGATCACGTAGCGCGCCGGCCCCTCTGAGGGTCTCGGAGTCCGGGTCAGCGGCTCCGCGCTCTCGATGAAACTGACGACGCGGCCGCGACGGTCGACGAAGAGCATGTCCAGTGGGATCAGTGTGTTCTCCATCCAGAACGAACGCCGACGGTCTCCGCTGAAGGCGAACACCATGCCCCAATCCTCGAGCATCATGCGACGATGCATCAGGCCTCGTTGCTGTTGCGCAGACGTGGTCGCCAGCTCGACGTAGATCGGCGGACCGTCAATCGTGATCCACGGGGTGGACGCAAGGACCTCGCCGGTCATGGCCCCCGGAAAGGCGCAGGTCGCATCGATGCAGCGCAGGGGCGAGCTGCAGTCGTTGTCACGATGGCAGCGCTCACCCTCGCCGGTGACCGGGTGATCCTGGCGGAGCTCGCGGAGTCGGCCCTCGTCCAGTGGCCGGCGCAGAGCCGCCGGCACGCCCTCTACAGCGCTCGCGTTCGCGACGTCGGCGCCGGGGGCGGGCCCGCCCCCGTCCGACGTAGATTCCCGCGCACATGCGCTCGCGCTCGTGAGCACGGCCAGCGCGACCACAAGTGGCCCGACACGCACGGCGTACGGGCGGTACCGTGCGCTACTGCCCATTGCGGGTCAGCTCTTCGGCCAGGTTCACCAGCGATGTCGCGAAGGCCGGGTCCGATTCCCGCCGAGCGGCAGCTTCGAGATCCGGAGCAGCGGCCCGCATGTTCAGGGCTGCCAGAGACTCCAGCGACGCGGCACGAATTTCGCGATTCGGGTCTTCCAGCAGGCTGACCAGGGGCGTGATGGCGCCTCGGTTTCCGCAGCTGCCCAGCGCCTGAATCGCGGCGTGACGAACTTCGACAACGGAGTCATTGAGCACCTGGCTCATGCCGATCACGGCGAGATCGTTGTTGAATGAGCCGAGTAGGGTCGTGGCGAGGACCCGGTTGGCGATCTCGTCGTCATGAAGACCTCGGGTCAGCGCGTTGATCACCGCTCGCGGGTTCGCCGGGTCGGCCAGCTGCGCAGCGGCGCGCATGGCAGCCGCGCGCACGATGGCCTCGGGGTGGCCGATCTTATCGACGACGACACCTGCGATCGAGGTTCGGCGCAGGTC
>JAUICO010000038.1 GCA_030427825.1 bacterium
CAAAAACCCGGTGCTAGCACGCTCGCTCGACTTCGAATTGCACGGGATGCGACGCATGCTTATCGACCTTCACGCCTACACCGATGTGACCGGTGGGCCCACGCTCAAGAACCTGCTCAAAGCCGCAGCGGCAGAGGGCCTGGATGCTGTCTGCATCGCTGACCCGCAGGCTTCGGCAGCGGCGGCGAAGGCAGCGCTTGAGTACGAAGGCGACGTGAAACTCTTCGTTGGCGTTGAGCTTCCGACCCGCGCCGGCGACGTCATTCTGATCGTGCCGGAGTTGGATCCCTTCATGACCCGCGAAGAGTGGCGACAGCTTGTCGCGCTCGGCGTGCCGGCTCTTGAAGAGGTGGTTGAGCTCGCAGAGGCCAACGGCGGCGTTGTTCTTCTCGTGCACCCCTATGATCGGCGCCGCAAGCTCGCCCCTCGCGACCGTGTATTTGCCCTCGAAGGCATCGCGGGTGTGGAGTGCGCGAATTCAACAGCGGAGCTCGGATTCAGTGTCTTCGCCATCGAGTCTCTCGCCAAAGGCCCGCACAACGTATTTGCAGGCAGCGCGACGGTCAGCTCGAAGAATCGCGGGAGCCGTTGGGCGACTCTGATGGCCGGCGACGCAGGCGATGAAGCCTCGCTGATTGAAGGACTCAAGGCCGGAGAGTTCTGGCCGGTGGAGTTGAACGCAGCAGAGTCTCGCCGACAGGAACGACCGCCGCGCGACCGTGGTGAGCGCGGAGACCGTGGCGGACGCGGTGGCCGTGGTGATCGAGGCGATCGTGGAGAACGCGGTCGCGGACCTCGTCCGGGCGGCGGTGGACGCCGACGCAGTGGACGTGACGGACGCTGAATCGAATCAGGTTCATTGCATTTTGATGGCTCGGTGATTTTGTATGGCGAGTGAAGCCAACAGCACGCGCAGTGGTACGATGACCTTCTCGGCGGTAGCCGAGGCGGAGTTCGCTCGTATCGTGTCGAAGTACCCGAACAAGCGCGCTGCGCTGATCCCTGTTCTCCGTCTGGCGCAGGACGAGTTCGAGTACCTCTCCGTCAACGCGATGGAGTACGTCGCGGAGCGGTTGGAGTTGCCACCGAGCAAGGTGCTGCAGGTCGCGACCTTCTACACGATGTTCAAGAAGCGACCCGGCGGCACCTACCACATCGAGGTGTGCACGAGCGTTCCCTGCTGCATGATGGGTGGCTACAGCATCCTGCGATATCTTGAGCAGAAGCTCGGTATCACCGTGGGTGAGACAACCCCGGACCGACGCTTCACGATCACCGAAGCGGAGTGCCTCGCGGCCTGCGGGCGCGCGCCTCTGATTCAGGTGAACAGCGAATACTACGAGTTTCTGACGCCCGAGCGAATCGACGAGATCCTCGCCAATCTGCCCTGAACCGCTGGAGCATCGCGATGGCATTTGAGCCCATCATCACCGCCAACTGGTCGCTGAAGGACCCCTGGACACAGGCGACCTACGAGTCGACCGGCGGATACAAGGCTCTGCGAAAGTCGCTGACGATCGACAATGGCGACATCGTCGACGAGGTGAAGAAGTCCAACCTCCGCGGTCGCGGCGGCGCCGGTTTCCCGACGGGTATCAAGTGGGGCTTTCTGCCCAAAGAGTCGGACGTCCCGAAGTATCTCGTCATCAACGCTGATGAGGGCGAGCCCGGTACATTTAAGGACCGCTGGATCATGGAGCTCGATCCTCATCGTCTGATCGAGGGCTGCATCATTACGGCGAAGACGCTGAACCTCCGGGCGACCTACATCTACATCCGCGGCGAGATGCTGCTCGCGGCGCAGCGCCTCGAGGCGGCGATCGAGGAGGCGTACAAGGCCGGCTATCTCGGCAAGAACGTCCTCAACGCCGGGTTCGAGCACGACATCTACGTACATCGCGGCGCCGGCGCCTACATCTGCGGCGAAGAGACCGCGTTGATCGAGTCACTCGAAGGAAAGGCCGGTCAGCCCCGTCTGAAGCCGCCGTTCCCCGCCGTCGTCGGCGTGTTCAGCTGTCCGACCGTTGTGAATAACGTCGAGACTATTGCGTGGATCCCGACGATCGTAGAGCGCGGCGGCGACTGGTTCGCCGAGCAGGGCAGCGAGCGCAACGGCGGCCCCAAGATCGTACAGGTTTCGGGCATGGTGAAGCGCCCGGGTGTCTTTGAGGCGCCGAACGGGATTCCCCTGCGTGAAGTGATCGAGAGCGACGCGTTCGCCGGTGGCCTGCTGGAAGGACGCACCCTGAAGGCGGTCATTCCCGGCGGATCATCCTGTCCGCCGCTGACGCCGGATGAGATCGATGTCGGCATGGACTTCGACCAGATGCGAGAAGCCGGTTCGATGGGCGGCACCAGCGGCGTCATCGTCATCGACGACACCGTCTGTCTGGTTCGCATGGCGGCGCGCACGGCACACTTTTACCATCATGAGTCCTGCGGGCAGTGCACACCCTGCCGCGAAGGGACCGGGTGGGTAGCGCGAATTCTCGACGAGATCGAAGCCGGCAGGGGCTCGGAAGAGGACCTGCAATTGCTGCTCGACATCTGCGACAACGTAGAAGGCAACACGATCTGTCCCCTCGGAGACGCGATGTCGATGCCGATTCGAGGATACCTGCAGAAATTTGAAGCCGAGTTCCGACGCCACATCGAGGAGGGCTGTTGCCCGCATCCGGAGTGGTAGGCGGGTTGACTTCCGCCTGTCTCTATTAGAAACCCCCGCCGACTTTCACGGCGACCCGGCCAGAGCGCCGATCGCCGGTCACGCAGAAAAACGAGCCGCCCTGCCAATGGCAGAAACCATCTTCTTCATTGTGTTCGCGCTGGGAGCCCTGGGCTTCTCAGCCGCCGTTTTGATCGCGAAAAACCCGATCAACAGCGCAGTGATGTTGGTGTGCTCCTTCTTCTGCCTCGCCGGGATCTACGTGATGCTGAGCGCGACCTTCATGGCCGTGATTCAGATCCTGGTCTACGCGGGCGCCATCATGGTGCTCTTTATCTTCGTGTTGATGTTGTTGAACATCAGGGACGATGAGATCGAAGCGCCGCGCCTGAGCATCCACCAGGGAATCGCAATCCTTGCAGGCACGGGCATTTTCTTCACGATAGCGTTGTCGATTGCGGCCTGGTCGGGCTCGAGTTCGCGCGTCGCCCACGACACGATGTCCGACACCTTCGGCACGGTCGAGCCGATCGGCGACCAGCTGATCACCTCATACGTTCTGCCCTTTGAGATGGCGGCGATTCTGCTGCTGGTGGGCATCGTCGGCGCTGTTGTCGTCGCAAAGAAGCGCTTCTAATCCCTTTTTGAATCGGCTCTGAGACTTACACGATGTTTGGCATTCCCATAGGCTGGTACCTCACGCTGAGCGCTGCGCTCTTCGTGCTGGGCGCCATCGGCCTTGTGCTGCGCCGAAACGCCATCGTGATGTTCATGTGCATTGAGATCATGCTCAACGCTGTGAACCTGACCTTCATTGCCTTCGCCCGGTACCACAATGACCTGGGCGGACATCTCTTCGTGTTCATGGTGATCGCCGTTGCCGCTGCCGAAGCCGGCATCGGGCTGGCACTGATTGTGAATGTTTACCGTCATCGACGCTCGCTGAACGTCGACGACATCAACCTGATGCAGGGCTGAGGAGCGCATTGGCAGACACTGTCCAATACTCGCTGCTGGGATGGATTCCCCTCCTTCCCCTGATCGGAGCGATCCTGAATGCACTCTTCGGCCGCATGATGCCGAAGAAGGTGGTGCACACCATCGCCTGTGGCGCGATGCTTGTCGCCTTTGCGTTCTCTGTTGTGAGCGTGCTCAAGCTCGCCGGCGGTGGTGTCAGCGACCACGGTCACACGACCTACGCGCCGCTGGTTCACCGGTACTTCACCTGGTTCGCCGCCGGTTCGCTGGATGTGCAGGCCTCGCTGTGGCTCGACCCGCTCTCTGCCGTGATGATTCTGATCATCACCGGTGTCGGCTCACTGATTCACATCTACTCGATCGGCTACATGAGCGAGGACCCGTCCTACGCTCGCTACTTCACCTATTTGAACTTCTTCGTCTTCGCGATGTTGATGCTCGTGTTGGGCGACTCGATGCTGGTCCTCTTCCTCGGTTGGGAGGGCGTGGGCGTCGCGTCGTACCTGCTGATCGGCTTCTGGTACGAAGACGAAGCCAAGGCGGCCGCCGGTAAGAAGGCCTTCATCACCAATCGCGTAGGCGATTTCGCGGTCGTACTCGGCATGTTCCTGCTCTTTCAGATGGCAGGCACCCTGGCGATCCCCGAAGTTCGTGAGTGGGCGTCGATGCTCTCGATGGAGCAGCACCACGCGATGGGTGGCATGCTCACCCTCATCACCATTCTCTTCTTCATCGGTTGCACCGGGAAGAGCGCGCAGATTCCGCTCTACGTCTGGCTTCCCGACGCCATGGCAGGCCCGACGCCGGTATCTGCGCTGATTCACGCGGCCACGATGGTCACCGCCGGAATCTACCTGATCGCGAGGATGAATTTCCTGTTCGCGCTCGCGCCGACGACGATGATGATCATTGCGATTGTCGGTGCGCTGACCGCGTTCTTTGCGGCGACGATCGGAATCACGCAGTTCGATATCAAGAAGGTGCTGGCCTACTCAACGGTCTCACAGCTCGGCTTCATGTTCCTCGCAGTCGGCGCCGGCAGCTTCTTTGCCGGTGTGTTTCACCTGATGACGCACGCCTTCTTCAAGGCACTGCTCTTCCTCGGCTCCGGCTCGGTGATTCACGGCATGCACCACGAGCAGGACATCCGAAAGATGGGTGGGCTCAAGAAGTATATGCCGATCACTCGGTGGACCTTCCTGCTGGGCTGTCTCGCGATCGCCGGCGTGCCATTCTTCTCCGGATTCTTCTCGAAGGACGAAATCCTCTGGTACGCGCTCAGCAACCACAGCGCCCTGGGTGGACTGCACCTCGGTTGGATTCTGTGGGGACTCACGGTTCTGACCGCCGGAATGACCTCCTTTTATATGTTCCGCCTCTACTTCCTGACCTTCGAAGGGGAGTGTCGGGCGGACGACGAGACGAAGTCACACATCCACGAGAGCCCGTGGACCATGACCGTTCCACTGATGGTGCTCGCGCTTCTCAGCGTTGCCGGTGGCTTTATCGGTATCCCGCACATTCTGGGTGAGCCCCTCGGCCTGCCGAACCTGCTTCACGACTGGCTGCACCAGGTGATCGCGCCGGGCGAAGCGCTCTTCACGCACAAGGTCGGTGAAGGGATGGCGTGGCCGGCGATGGCCGTCGCTGTCGCTGTTGGCCTGGGTGGGATCGCCCTCGCGTATGTGAAGTACGGACGGGGTCACGACCCGACCGGCGACCTCGAGAAAGCAGGAAAAGGCTACCTCTTCGTGCACAACAAGTACCTGGTTGATGAGCTCTACGAAGCCACCATCGGGCGCGGTATCCGCGTCGCCGGACAGGTGTCCTACCAGCTCATCGATCGCGTTCTCATCGATCTCCTGATGGTTCGCATGTGGGGCTACACGGCGAAACTCGGCGGCGAAGTGCTGCGGCAGTTCCAGAACGGAAACGCACAGAGATACGCAATCTACACGCTCTTCGGCATCGCCGCGGTGCTCTTCTACTTCCTTACCTGACAATGATTGAGGGCGCAGATGCGCCCGCCCGACCCAGACGCATCCGCGTCGCAACCTGACAATGATGGACGCAATCTCGGCATCAGCAATCCCGTGGATCAGCCTGACGGTGTTCACGCCCTTCTTAGGGGCGCTGATCCTCATGCTTGTGCCCGCCGAACACCACCGAGTGCATCGGAATATCGCACTGGCGGTGATGAGTCTGACCTTTCTCATCTCGATCACGCTCGTCGTGTCCTTCGACTCCAGCGTCGCCGGCTACCAGCTGACCAGCACGCTGGAGAACATCGGTTGGATTCGTGCCATTGGCGCGCGATATCATGTCGGCATTGATGGAATCAGCCTCTGGCTGGTGCTCCTGACGACCTTCCTGGGGCCGATCGTGGTGCTCGCAAGCACCCGCTACATCACGACGAAGGTGAAGGAATTCCACCTCGCGCTGCTGGTGCTGCAGACCGCCATGCTTGGCGCCTTTGTCTCCCTCGACCTGCTCCTGTTCTACATGTTCTGGGAGCTGATGCTCATCCCGATGTACCTGCTCATCGGTGTCTGGGGCAGTACGGACCGCATCTATGCGGCGGTAAAACTCTTCATCTACACGATGGTCGGCTCGGTCCTGATGCTGGTCGCCATACTCTATGTGTACGCCAAATCCGGCGGTGACAGCTTCGCCCTGGCGCACATGATCGAGGGAGCGCGCTCACTCGGTGCCGGTGAACAGCGATGGCTCTTCGCAGCCTTCGCTCTGGCCTTCCTCATCAAAGTTCCGCTGTTTCCGTTGCATACCTGGCTGCCGGACGCGCATGTTCAGGCGCCGACCGCCGGTTCGGTGGTGCTCGCCGGCGTCCTGCTCAAGATGGGCGTCTACGGCCTGATTCGCTACGGAATGCCGATGTTCCCGGACGCCGTGTTCGAGGCCGCGCCCATCATCGCAATCCTCTCTGTCATCGGCATCGTGTACGGCGCTCTCGTCGCCTACGTGCAGGACGATGCGAAGAAGCTCATCGCATACTCTTCGGTCAGCCACCTTGGCTTCTGCACACTCGGCCTGGTCGCGTTGACCACCGAGTCCGTCACCGGCGCGGTGTTCCAATGCCTCGCACACGGCATCGCGACCAGCGGACTCTTCCTCTGCATCGGGATGCTCTACGAGCGGCGCCACACGCGCCTGATCGCAGACTTCGGCGGCATGACCAAACCCATGCCGCGCTTTGCGGTCCTCTTTGTCTTCATCGCGATGGCTTCGGCCGGCGTCCCGGGTCTGGTCGGCTTCGTCGGCGAGTACCTGATCCTGATCGGCAGCGCGAAATCGTACATCCTCGGGTTCGGCGAGCTGAGCTTCTTCAGCCACCTGGGCTTCGGTCCCGACAAGATCGCGATGCTCTTTGTGGCCATCGCCGCAACCGGGATGGTGCTCGGTGCCCTGTACCTGCTGTTGATGTTGCAGAAGGTGATGTTCGGCCCGATCCGTCACGACGAGAATCGCGAAGTCGCCGACGTCAGCGCACGGGAGTCCCTTGTCCTTGTTCCCCTCGTGCTCGCGGCCATCTTCATGGGCGTGCAGCCGCAAATCTTCCTGGATGACATCGAGCCGGCCGTTGAGCGATTCATCGCGGACATAGAAGCGAACACCACCGGCGACCGCGCTGAGCTGGTCAGCGAGCACCGCGAGGCGCTGATGCGCCAGCAGCGGTTTGACGTCGATCGGGCCCAGAGCCCCTGGGAAATTCAGGGCGAAGTGGGAGAGTCTCACAGCGACGATTCCCATGGCGAGGGCGGCCACGGTGAAGAATTCCACGGTGAAGATTCCCACGGTGAAGATTCCCACGGTGAAGATTCCCACGGTGAAGATTCCCACGGCAGCGACAACCACGACAACCACGACCACGCAGGTCACAATCACTGAGGAAGTAGCGGGCGGCTCCTGATGCCGCCGCATACACACACGAATGGGCAACCCCGCTTTCGACATACTCAGTATCCTGCCGTTTGCAGTCGCGTGCTCTTTCGGCATGCTGATCCTGCTCCTTGAAGTCTTCCAACGGCAGACCGCGTCTCGGTCGTACCTGGCTGGAATCGCCGTCGTCGGCTTCCTCCTGACGGCCTTCGTCTCCGGCTCATTTCTCCCCACGGGGACCGCCCGGGCAACCTTCGGCGGGATGGCCTGGATTGACGGGTACACGCAGATCTTTACCTCGCTATTCTGCCTCGCAGGCGCACTGACAGCGATGATCGCTCCGCGCTACCTGCAGGAGCACGGTGCCGACCGTGGCGAGTTTTATGCGCTGCTGCTCTTCAGTGTCGCCGGCATGATCATGATGGTGGCCGCGGCTGACCTTGTGGTCTTCTTCGTCGCGCTCGAGATCATGTCGATCGCGGTCTACGCGCTCGCCGCATACACGCGGCGCTCGAAGCTGTCGTCCGAAGCCGGCTTCAAGTATTTCGTGCTTGGAGCATTCGCCAGCGCGATCCTGCTCTACGGAATCGCGCTCGTGTACGGCGCCACGGGCACCACCAACCTGGCGGCCATCGGCCAGGCCTTCGGCGGAGACGTAGCTCGAGGTGCCACAGGCGACGCCGCTGCGATGAGTACGCTCGCGCAGAACGCCATCGTAGCGGCCGCACGGGGCGCAGATGTTTCTGTCGCAGCCGTTATCGGGAACACCGGCGCAGGCGCAGTGCCGCTGGCGATTCTCGGCGCCACGCTGATCCTGATCGCGTTTTCATTCAAGATTGCCGCCGTACCTTTTCACATGTGGGCGCCCGACGCGTACACGGGCGCGCCGACCCCCGTCGTGGGTTTCATGGCGGCGGCGGTGAAGGCAGCCGGCGTTGCGGCGCTCTTCCGAGTGGTCTCCGTCGCGCTCTTCTCAGACTCGTTCCGAGGCGGCGAGTACGGCTGGGTACAGATCTTCTTCGCGCTCGCGCTGCTCTCGATGGTGGTGGGCAACCTCGTCGCCCTCGTGCAGGGCAACATCAAGCGCATGCTGGCATACTCGTCCGTCGCCCACGCCGGGTACATGCTCGTAGCCTTCACCGCGGTCGGCTTCCGCGGTGGGGATATCTCCATGGGCAGCGGCCTGGTGTTCTATCTCTTCGCCTACACCATCGCGACCATCGGAGCCTTCGGTGTCCTGTCCTGGCTCGGCTCGCGGGGCATGCCCTGCGATAACTTCGAAGACCTCGACGGCGTCGGCTACCGCTACCCGTGGATCGGGCTCGCGATGAGCATCTTCATGCTCTCGGCTGCGGGCATCCCGCCGGCGGCCGGATTCATTGGGAAGTTCCTCGTGTTCAAGTCGGCCGTGGCCGCTTCCGCAGCCGGCGGACCCGGCTCGGGACTGCTCATCTTCCTCGTGGTGACGGGCATCCTCGTGTCGGTCGCGGGCGTCTACTACTACCTCCGCGTCATCGTTCACCTCTACATGAAGAAGGCCACCCGCGAAGTGCCCGAGATGCCCTATGGGGCGGCGCGATGGGCTATCGTCATTTGCGCGGTGCTTACCCTCGCGCTCGGTGTACTTCCCGGAAAACTGGTGAACTCGAGCGAGCAGGCCGTAGGCCAGATGGCCGGGCGTGCAGACGGCGTGTACCAGCAGAGCGCCGAAGCGCCGCTGCCAACACCGGGCGGCATTCGCCTCATCCGCTAGATCAAACTGCGGGCGTCACGTTCGCGGCTTTCAGAACGGCGACGCAGGGCTCGTCCCACGTGTCTACCGGGCTAAGGTAGAGGTCAGCGTTCGCGGTGTAGAGGACGCTGTCGAAGCGCCGTGTGAACAGGTCGACGCTGCCGATTTCGTCGATGCGAGCGCCGCCTTCCTGACCATGACATGGGACGACGAAGCGCGGTTGAACCAGTGCCGCGAGCTCTGCGGCACCATCGGGCCCCAGCGTGAAGAAGCCTCCCACCGGGACGATGAGCGCGTCAACCGGTGATTCACGCAACCATCGAAGCGCTGCACCTGTAGGGCGCTCGCCGATGTCGCCGGCATGGATCACAGTGACGCCGCCACAGCGCAGGCGAAGCATGTTGGAGCTGCCGCTTCGCAACCGTCCGCCGTACTCGTCGTGAAATACGCGGTGCGCGTCGATGACGACACCGTCCGCGGAGTCGGGCGGATGTACCCTGCGTGCGCGCAGCTCATGCACGGCGCTGTGATCGGCGTGCTCATGGGAGCAGACCGCGAAGTCGAAGTGGTCCGGCAGTGGGGCCAGGGCGAGTCGTCCTCCAAACCCGTCGGCCGGATAGGGGTCGATCACGAAGCGGCTCCCCGTCGGCGTGTGCTGTACGCCGTCGATGGCATTCAGGCCAAAGCAGGCGTGCCCGTAGTAGCGCAGCAGGGCGCTCATGGCTCGCCGCGCTGCTCTTCTTCCCCGTCTCCTGCGCCGTGGTCTGCGGGCGCTTCTTCGTCGCAGTTGGCGCTGACAAGGGCGAACTTCAGGTTCGAGGTGCCGATGACGTTGAGGTATTCGAGGTGCAGCTCGTGATCGAGCTCGCCCAGCTCGTCGAGCCCGTGGCCGGTAGCGACCTCACGCACGCTCGCGCGCTGCTCCTGCGGCAGCGCAGAGCGGAAGCCGCCAATGCGGGAGTGCTCCATGATTCCGTAAAAGCAGCGACCCGCGTTCTGCTCGACGAAGAAGTTCCACTCGTCATCGTCGCGAATCGGGACCACCTCATTCTGTGTGTAGTAGGTCTCGCCGCGCCAGTTCAGCTTGTAGCTGATCACAGACTCCACACAGTAGTTCTTGATCGGATGCGCGCCGGGTGGCCCCTCGGTGGGTGTGCAGGCGTCGTAATATGCGTCGAAGAGACCCTTCTGACTCCACGTTGAAGCGATCGTCGGCATGTAGTGGTTCAGCGTCCACTCGGCGAAGGCAAAGCCCGTGAGCGAGAGAACAACTACGCCGGCCGCGACCGCGCGTCGCAAGCGAACCCGCGCGAGCAGGACCATTCCCACGCCGAATGTGAGCACGAAGATCAGCAGTGCCCGGCTCAAGCCCGGGTCCCACGCCGCATCACGCCACTTTCGGTCGTAGCGATAGGTAAACATGTTCTTCAGGTTCTGCGGCTCGTGTGCCAGGTCGAAGCCGACGAGAACGAAGAGCGCGAGCGCAGCAACGTAGAGCGGCCACCACACCCGGTGGTCCACTTTTCCGCTGATCAGGTCGTCCAGGAAGAGGGCAGCAAGGAAAGCCAGCGGCGGCACCGCCGGAAAGATGTAGTGGTGGAACTTCGTGCTGGAGAGCGTGAAGAGGGAGTACGCCGCCAGGAACCAGATAAACAGAAAAAGCCTGGCGAGCTCGCGCTCGTCGTATTTCTTCCGAGGCGCAAAGGCCCGGGCGATGATCGCCGGCACAAAACTGCCCCACGGGAAGAGCCCATAGCCGAGCTGGCGAATGAAATGCTCAAAGGACCCTGTGTCGGTCTGATGTACGCCGCTCGCGAGCCGCTTGAAGTGATCATGGACGATGAAGCGGTTCCAGAACGCGCCGCCGATCCCGCCGTGGCGCGCGAACATTGCCCCGTACCAGGGAAACCCGACCACCACCGCGAGCAGGACGCCTCTCGGAATCTCCGCCCGTTTGAGCAGCCCCCAGTCCCGAGAGACGAGGATGTACAGGAAGATGATGCCGCCCGGCAGCATGAACCCCATCATGCCTTTGCCCATCGTCGCGAGCCCGACGAACACGTAGAATGTGAACAGATAGAGCTGCCCGCGGGTGCGCCTCTTCGACAGAAACACAGACACGAAGAAGACACTCAGCAGTAGCAGGTACCCGATCAGATGGGTGCCTCCCCATTGCCAGAATGCGACGTACCATTTGCGCTCGCTATGCCACTCCCACTGGCCGACGGTCACGATCTGCAGCTGTGGAACTACGAGGAGCAGCAGGAAGGCGCAGAAGAGCAGCCACGAGACGCGGTCCACCTTCTCGCTGCGGTCCCTGCTGAAGACGCCCATCATGAAACAGCAGAGTGCCGCCGTGAGCATGCCTACGAAAGGCATATCGGCCTGTGCCTGCCGCCCGAGCATGAAATAGAACGGTGACGTGAGCAGGGTCACGGCCATCAGGATCCCGACGCGGCGAGACCAGATTCGTGAGCCGGCGCGATACGCGAAGAACACGCCGGTCGCGGCGACCAGGGCCACCCCAAAACGGATCGCGATGTCGCTGAAGCCGAACACCTGCGTACCGATGCCCATCATCCAGAGCAGCAGCACCGGCTTTGAGAAGAAGTACTCGCCTTCAGGCGCCTTGTCCGGTGCCGTCCAGTGGGAGCCCCACCAGGGCGATATCCAGTCGCCGCGCTCGACCATCTGCCGCCCGACTTCGCCGTAGTGCACTTCCCAGGGGTCCCACAGCCCGAAGCTGCCCAGGAAGGGGAAAAGCACCATGATCACGACAAACGCGACGCCGACCTGCACCCACAGGTCGTCGAAAATGGAGCGCTCGAAGAAGGCGAGGTCGCCGCGACGAATCTCGCCGACCGGGCTGGGCCCGGTCACTACGGGCGCCTCTTCGTTTGCGTGCTGTTCGGAGAGTGCGTCTGACATAGCTCACTGCGGCCGAAATCGGGCGCGCGGACGCTACGCGAGGGCCGCAACGAAATCAACGTAACAACAGCCCTCATGCCGACGAAAAGCATGCCCGCGGCTTCATTACTTGCCAGGTCCACGTGCCCTGAGTAACCGCCGCGCCGCATGAAGATCTCGATACTCATCCCAGTCTACAACGAAGAAGAGAACCTGCCGCTGCTCTATGACGAGCTGTGCGCGGTCGCTACCGACGCGGATCTCGACCTGGAGATGATCTTCGTCGACGACGGATCCACGGACACGTCCTGGGAGGTTGTCCGCAGACTTGCAGACAACGATCAGCGCTGCGTCGCGATCCGCTTTCGGCGGAACTTCGGGCAGACCGCCGGCCTCGCGGCGGCGATCGATCATTCCACGGGCGACGTACTGATCCCGATGGACGCGGACCTGCAGAACGATCCGGCCGATATTCCCCGCCTGCTGGCCGCTCTGGAAGAGGGATACGACGTCGTCAGTGGCTGGCGCAAAGACCGCCAGGACCGCCTGCTGTCACGAAGGCTGCCTTCGGTCATCGCGAATCGACTCATCGCCCGCATGACAGGTGTACCGATTCACGACCTCGGTTGCAGCCTGAAGGCCTACCGCCGCGAAGTGCTCAGCGGCCTGCGCCTCTACGGCGACATGCATCGCTTCATCGCAATCTACGCGTCCTGGACCGGCGCCAGCGTCACAGAGCTCGTAGTCAACCACCGCTCGCGGCGATTCGGCGAGTCCAAGTATGGAATCAATCGGACCTTCAAGGTCCTGATGGACATGGTCACGCTCAAGTTCCTCGGCGGATACACCACGCGCCCGATTCACTTCTTCGGCGGTCTCGGAGCCGGCCTGATGGCGGTCGCCTTTGCAGCTGTGACTGCGGTTGTGATCGAGAAGATCGTCTGGGACACCTTCGTCCACAAGATGTCGGTGCTCCTGCTGTCGAGTTTTCTCGCCACCGCCAGCCTGCTCCTGGTCATGATGGGGCTTCTCGCTGAGCTGATCATCCGGACCTGGCACGAGTCTCAGGACAAGCCGATCTATGTCTCACGTGAAGTGCTGAACGCGCCCTGGGTCCCTGCTGACGGAACGCCGCGCGCAAACGACGCTGTGCGCAGCGTCGCTGAGACCCGCGCCACATCCGCGAGCGAGTAGGCACATGTGTGGAATCGTCGGCTGGTTCTGTCCACCCGGCTCACAGCCTGATCCCGCGCTGCTCGACGCAATGACGGACAGCCTCGCTCACCGCGGTCCCGACGGCCGGGGTGTCTGGATCGAAGGCAGCGCCGGCCTCGGCCACCGACGCCTGTCCATCGTTGACGTAGCCCACGGCGCCCAGCCGATGCTCTCGGCCGATGGGTCCCACGTGATCACCTTCAACGGTGAGATCTACAATCACCTCGCCCTGCGACCCGAGCTCGAGCGTAAGGGTCACCGGATGGTGACCTCGTCCGACACCGAAACCCTGGTGCACGCGGCGCAGCAACACGGAGCGCTGACGCCGTCGGTCCTCAACGGAATGTTTGCGTACGCCGTGTGGGATCGTGACACGCAGACTCTCCGCGCGGCTCGGGACCGGATGGGTCAGAAGCCACTCTATTATGCGCAGCTGAAGGACGGCTCGCTGCTCCTCGCCTCTGAGCCGAAAGCACTCCTGCGGCATCCTGAGGTTGAGCCGCGCATCGACCGGGAAGCGCTCGCCCTCTACCTCACCTACGAATACGTTCCTGCACCGTACTCGGCGTTTGCCGGCATCCGAAAGCTCGCTCCGGGCCAACAGCTCACCTGGCGGCATGGCGAATTGCGCGTCGAAGGCTGGGCGTCCGCGCTCTTCGGCAGGGCGACCCCGCGCCGCTCGGCCGACGAGTGGATTGCAGACCTGCGCAACACACTGGGACGATCCGTCGAACGGCGCCTGATGTCGGATGTACCTCTGGGCGTCTTTCTCTCCGGCGGTATCGACTCGTCGACCCTCGTCGCGCTCATGGCTGAGCAGGGGAACGCGTCATCGATAGAGACCTTCTCGATCGCATTCGACGACCCGAGTTTTGACGAGTCATCCTACGCTCGCCAGGTCGCGGGCCACTTCGGAACCAAACATCGTGAACACACATTCACCGCCGACGACCTGATCGCGTTGCTGCCGTCCCTCACCGCCTGCATGGACGAGCCCTTCGCAGATGCGAGCCTGCTGCCCACACACCTGCTCTCGTGCTTTACCCGCGAGAGCGTCACCGTCGCCCTCGGTGGCGACGGAGGCGACGAGCTCCTGATGGGGTACAGCACCTTCCGCGCGGACCCCGCGGCTGAAGTCTACTCGCACACACCGGGGGCGGCACATCGAGCACTCGTAGCTGCTGTTGATCGCATCCCTGTGCGCACCTCCAACTTCAGCCTGGACTTCGTCGCGAAGAGCTTCATGCGTGGCGCGCATGCACCCCGGCGAGAGCGGCACGCACGCTGGTTGTCGTCATTCCTGCCGGGCGACGCAGACGATCCCCTACTGCCGGAGCATCGGGCGGCGCTCTCTGAACGACGCCTGTTCGATGTGATGGGAGTGCCCTACGATCAGGCTGTCGGTGCCGGACACGATCAGGCCGTCTCGGCGCAGTATCTTGCGACCTACCTGCCGGGAGACATCCTGACGAAGGTCGACCGTGCGAGCATGGCGACCAGCCTCGAAGTGCGTGCCCCTTTCCTCGACCCCGAGTGTGTTCGCGTATGTGCAAACATGCCGGCCCGCCTGAAGCGGGGCCCTCGCTGGCAGCTGAAGTACGCGCTCAAAGAAGCAATGCGCGGCACCCTGCCTGACGAGATCCTCGACCGAAAGAAGAAGGGCTTCGGGATTCCCGTCGCCGAGTGGTTGAAAGGCCCCCTCCGCAGCGAGATGCAGCGCCTGCTCGCAGCAACGCGCATTGAAGACGCAGGGATCTTCGATTCGCGTGTGGTTGACCGCCTTGTCGCGGCACACCTCAGCGGGAAGAGAGACTGTCGCAAGCAGCTCTGGACGCTGATGATGTTTGAATACTGGCGCGAAGAGCACGGCGCTCGACTGTAGGCTCGGCCCCGTCGCTTCCGTGAGCGCGGGACCGGGACGGTTCCCGAAGGACCCCCAATGAACGAACGCAAAGTACTGATCATCATCCCGACCTATAACGAGCGGGAGAACATCAACGCCATCCTCGACGAGGTGCACAAGGTACTGCCGGCTGCACACATTCTGGTCGTCGATGATGGATCTCCGGACGGCACCGGCGACATGGTCGACGAGCGGCGTGCCCACGACGAGCGAATCCACCTGCTGCGGCGCAGCGGAAAGCTCGGGCTCGGAACCGCGTACCTTGCCGGTTTCGAGTACGCCCTCGCTCGGGACTACGATCGCATCTTTGAGATGGACGCTGATTTCAGCCACGATCCGAAGTACCTGCCGGCGATGCTCGCGGCGACCGAAGACGCGGATCACGCGGTGGGCTCCCGCTACGTGCCCGGCGGCGGTACCGAGAACTGGAGCCTCGCACGACGCCTGATCTCGCGCGGCGGCGGACTCTATGCGCGCACAATTCTGGGTCTGCCGGTCAACGATCCCACGGCCGGCTTCAACTGTCTGCGCCGTGAGACTCTGGAGGCGATCGACCTCGATGACATTCGCTCGAACGGCTACGTGTTTCAGATCGAGATGAAGTACCGGGTGCATCTCGCGGGCCTTCGGATCAGGGAAGTGCCCATCGTGTTTCCCGATCGTGTAGCGGGCACCTCGAAGATGTCGCCGGACATCGCCCGTGAAGCCCTTGTGAAGGTATGGCAGCTGCGCTGGCGACTGCGCGGGTCTCGTCGATAGCAGAGCATCGCCGCCGAGATCTCGGCGGCGCGTTTTCTGCGCACCACGGGGCCCGAGCCGTCGACTCTTTGTTCGGTAGCCGCGCACGCCGCGCGTCATCACGACATGGAGGAGACAATGTCCCGCACATCGCATGCTTCACTGCAGGCCCCGTTCAGCCGATCCGCCGCCTCATCAACTGCCCTCGATCGTCCGTCGGGCCCGGGCCGCCGTCGACACTTCGATGCATCGGTTACGTCGAACGGCCAGGACATCAGCCACGAGAGTTCGCGCACAGTCACCGCCGCAGGTGAGCGTCGTCGCGCGCGCGCTCGTACCGCCGTGAACGCGACCGCCGGCGTTGTCTCGAGTGTGGTTGGCGGACCGCTGGGAATCATCGCCAACGCCGTCAGCGGCGCAACGTCCCAGGGGGCGGCGTCAGGCGCCGTCGGCGACCGCGCTGAGCAGATGGAGCAGTTCTGGGACATGCAGAGCGAGAGCCAGAGCTTCAACATGGAGTTCCTCTCCATGCAGCAGTCGGTGCAGAACGATAACCGGCACTTCACGACGCTCACCAACCTGCTGAAGGCACGCCACGACACGGCGCGTGCGGCCATCAGCAACATCCGCGTGTGAGCAGCCCAATGACTGCAACAGATGACGAAGAGGGCGGGCTCCGCCGGGCTGCGGTCGCACTGTTACGCCGCGGATTCGCCGACCTCGGCGCCGGCCGTTTCGATGATGCGGACTCGGCGTTCTCAAGGGCCGCGGCCGCGTTGCCGGATTCGCCGGTGCCGGTGGTCCTACGCGCCACTCTCTGCCAGGCACGCTCCGATAACGAGGGCGCTCTGCGCGTGCTTCGCGGCGCGCTGCAGGCACATGGCGGCTGTGCGCTGCTACGAGTGCATCTCGCGGATGCGTACGCACGCGCGGGCAACTCGATACGGGCCCGCGCCGAGCTTGCCAAAGCCAGCGAGCTTGACGCGATCGAAGAAGTCAGAGAACTTTCCATCTACGTTGGCGCATGGATCGATGCGCTTGATGACGCTCAACAGGGCAGATGATGGCGATCAAACCACCCGGCTCAGGCGCACCCGGCGCGAAACCGATACAGAAGGTCGACGCACCGCGCGACGTGAAGGGATCTCGGGCCGGAGATTTCAAGAGTGACGCGGCCGCGCCCGTATCCGGCGACGTCACAAGGGTCACCGGCGTAGACGCGGCGGTGAAGCAGGTCGCTGCCGACATCTCAGCCGGTAGCATCCAACGGGGCATCGACGCCGTTGATGCCGTTATCGCGAGGATGGTCGAGGCTCAGTCCGGGGCTTCGTCAACCGGTGCCGACGTAAAGAGCCGCATTGACGAGCTGCAGCTTGCACTGGGCGACGACCCCATCTTCTCTGCGCGCGTTACGCGATTGATCGACGCTGAACTGGACCGACTCAGCGCCTGAAGCCCTGACGCGGATGTGTCGAACGCAGCAATGCGCGCGCTGCGTCGCAGGTTCACGCGCCGCCGGCTCCGCCTCCAGATTGCTCGCGGCTCCCAGCGTGCGTGGCTCTCAGTCCGCGGTACCGATCAGACGTCGGCGCTGGCCCGGCTCAATCGTTACGCGATACGATCGGTTGAAGCCGAACTCTTCGTTTGTAAGGCGCACTCGATGACGACCCGGCGCCAGCTCGTAGCCGATCAGCGGCGTGTAGCGGCCGGTGTCGCGTCCATCGATACTGACGCGCGCCGTAGGCCGCGACTGAACATCAAGGAAGCCGGGACGCGTGTCCTCCGGGACCTCCTGCTCTGCTTCGTTGTTCTGCGCCGTGTTCTGCTCGCGGTCGCGCTCCCGATCTCGGCTGCTGTCGCCGCCTTCCTGTCGGCGTCGTTCCCGCTCCGCGTCACGTTCTGCGCGGCGTCGTTCCCGTTCAGCCTCCTGCGCAAGTCGCTCCGCCTCAGTTTGTTCCGCAGCCAGTCGCTCCGCCTCGGCGGCGGCCGCAAGCTCGGCGGCACCCGGCGGCAACGCAACGGTCAATCCGGACTCCGCCAGGTCTGACGCGAGGAACTCGACCCGTTGCTCGCGATCGCCTTCGGAGATCACAGCCACGTAGTTCTGGTCACCGACAAGTCCTTCCATGTTGGCCGCCGGTCCCGTGTACACTGCGACACCGTCAGACGCTCGCGTGACCGTCATGCGTGCACCTTCGGGTGCCCCGGTGACGGTAACGTTGGTGTCGCCTGACTCGATCATCTCAACGCTCACAGGCTGCATGTCTTCGGCACCCGTCAGCAACTGTTCAACCGGCTGCATTCCATCAGCCTCAAATCGAAGCTGGTACTGCCTACCGACCTCGATCGAAGGCAGGGTCAGCGGCGTTGTTCCAACCTCTTCTCCGTCGAGGAGCACGCGCGCCTGAATGGCGCCGGTGCTGAGGGGAACAATCACTGTCGTCTGCGTAGGCTGCAGCGTTGCTTCGACCACGACGGTGGTGTCGTCACGTACGGTGACACGCTGTGTCAGCGAGTCGAATCCGCTCGCGCTGATCTGCAGCTCGTGGGCGCCGGCGTCGATGCCACGCAACTCAAGTGGCAGGGCGCCGCTGCTGTGTGGACGACCGTCGACAAGCACCTCGACGGTCGTGCCCGCAGGCTCCATCGCAAGACGTACAAGCGACTCGCGGTCATCTCCGCCACCCTTCATCGAGGACAGGATGAGAAGGCCCGCGACCAGCAGCACCGCCAGGAGCGCGATCGCCGCGATCAGGCCCCCGCGACTTCGGCGTTCTTCTCGCGGTTCGACTGCACGAATTGTGTGTGGAGCCGCCGCGGGTCGCGTCGTCTCAGGCGCTGACCCGGCAACAGACACCGATGATCCGGCAACAGACACCGATGATGCGGGAAGCGCCGCGCTCTCTGCCGGCGCCGAATAGGCAACGCCGCCCTCGGGCGGCTTGAAGCCCGCGATCAGGATGTCGATGTCATCGACCGGCTCCGAACTGTCCGCCGACTCCGAACTGTCCGCCGAGTCGTCGCCGCCCAGTGTGGCGTCCGAATCGAACACCTGCGTCTCCACCTCGTCATCGCCCCATGACAGGTCGCTGTGCTCACCACTCATCGAGAGCACCCGTCCGCCGAGTGGCAGCGCGAGGAGCTCGGCGGCAAGCTTGCGCTCTTCTGCCTCCTCGCCCGCGTATACGGCCTGCATCATCGCAGCCAGCTCGGGCTGCGAGAAGTCGAGGTCGTTTACGAGCATGTACTTCTGCAGCGCGTTTCCGAGCGCGTGAGTCGTAGGGTACCGGCTCTCGGGGCTGCGTTTGAGCGCGGTGGCCAGGACTTCATCGAGGGCGGCCGGCACCTCAGGGTTCACGGCGCTGGGCGGCCGTACCCGCGCCCTGCGGATGTTCTCGAGCACCTCAAATTCTGTAGCGCCGGCGAAGAGCGGTTCGCCGGTCAGCAGCTCCCACAGCATGGTCCCTACGGAGAACACGTCGCTGCGTGCGTCCATCTGCACACCACGCAGGGCTTCCGGTGAGGAGTAGCGCAACGCGCGCGCTGATGTTCCGGTACCGCCGATCGCTGCGGCGATCGCGCCGTCGCCGAAGTCGATCAGCCGAACTTCACCGTCGTAGCCGACCATGATGCTCGCCGGCGACACGGCGCCGTGTACAAGGCCGAGCGGCTCGCCGTCTTCGCCCCTGTGATTGTGAGCGACGTTCAGACCTTCACAGGCGCGCACGGCGATCCAGCACGCCATCTCGAGGGGCAGGTGCTCGTTCGCGTCGCGCGCGGTGCTGAGCATTGAGCCCAGGTCGCGGCCGGTGATGTAGTCCCGAACGACAAAGGGTACGCCGTCGACCTGGCCATAGTCGAGCACGTCGCCGATGTGGGCGTGACGCACCTGCGACACCGCCCGGGCGGCCGTGACGAATGCATCCGCCGCATCCCGGTTCGCGGCCACATCGGCGTTCATGCGCCGCAGAGTGACGACGCGGTCAAAGCCGTCGACGCCGCGAGAGCGGGCTTTGTAGACCTCGGCGATGGGTCCAAACGCAATTCGTTCCAGCAGATAATAGGTGCCGAAACGGACCGGTTCATCAAGCAGACCAAGGTATTCGATGACGTCGCTCATAACGTGAGGTCCTGCCGGCGCGTGAGTGCGTGGTGGCACGGCGCGCCGTCGCTGCCGCTCCTACCTGAATCCCCGTCCGCGAACGGGTGCGCTCCCTATACAAAGGCGCCTGCCGTGGGACCAGCCTGAAGTGCCACGGCGGCCTCGGCGCGCACCGACGGTCGCGCTGAACGCCGGCCACAGGCTCCGCAGCCTCATCGCCGCGGTGTTCCAACCGTCACTTCGCGCGCTTCGCGCTGCCCCTCACGCGCCGTCCCGAAATGCCTCGGCGGGGTCCATCTGTGCGGCCCGTAGCGCAGGCAGCCACGCGCCGAGCAGGCAGAAGAGCGCGGCGACAGCGAATGCCGCAGGCAACAGCCAGTCGGGGAAAGCGAAGAGCGATTCGGGAAGAAAGGGCACGTGGGGCATCTGCTTCTGCGTCAGCGTGTCGACCAGCGCCATCGCGCCGATCGAAAGCCCAAGCGCGGCGACGGTCCCGACCACCGCGATCGCCAGAGCTTCGCCGAGGATCAGAAGGTACACCACGCCGCGGGTGGCACCGAGAGCACGCAGCACACCGATCTCGCGTCGCCGCTGGGCGACCACCATGAGGAAGGTGTGCATGATGTTCAGCGCAGAGAGCAGCAGTATTGTGATGCTGAGAAGCACGAACACCCCGGTCACCAGAGTGATCATCGATCCCGCCCGCTGCGCCTGTTTGTAGCGGGGATGCAGCTCCAGGCCGTACTCATCCTGAACGTGCTCAATGATTCGGTTCAACGACTGGGAGTCTTCGCTGCGAATCATCAGCGAGTGATACTCGTCCCCAGCGCCGCGGCCGCCGTACTCAACGTTCCAGCGTTGGATATATCCGAGGGGTATGGTCGCGCCGATCGGCATCGCCACATCAGAAAAGCCCACGATACGCAGCTTGATCTCACGCGGAGCGACGTCGCCATCGTCGACCGTCGTTGCCTCGCCGAGATATCCCCGGCCGAGCACGGACTCGAAACCGAGCCCGATCAGAGCGTCTTCAGTGAGTCGCGGCATTCGGCTGGAGCCGGCCATTCCACTCATCATGCTCTGAAAATTGCCGTTGTAGAGCTCGAGCATTGTCGGCGACGCGAGGACGGGCACGGGCAGGGCGCAACTCCTGGTGCTCGGGTCGCACCACGCAGCCTCATCCGTGCACCCGGACTCCGGCCCGCCGTCTGCGAGCGGCCGGCCCGGCAGTTCGCGTGCGCGGAGCAGCCGCTGAATCTGAGCTCGCGAAGGTCCGCTGACGGCCACAACGAAGGGTTCCCCGACCGTCGAGTCGTCACCGAGCTCCCGAATTGAGATGCGCCAGCGCCTGCGCCCGGCCGCGTTGTATGCGGCACGCATGACCTCAGCGGCGTCGGATCGGGTTGCGCACGCCCAGACTTCGTCGGCGGGTACGCAGGTCTGCGCTTCGCATTGCCCGGAAACACAGCGCCCACCGGCCGGACACCTGCCCTCGTGGCAGGCGGTGTCCGTACGCCAGTCGACGAAGGCGAGGTCGCCGCTTGCGCCGCGGCCGAACGACTCTGCGACCAGCGCCGCCGGAATCCCGTCGGCCAGGAGCTCGGTCACCATGGACTCGCCAAACACCGAGTCCCCTCCCATCGCGAGCGCCGGGAAGGAGAGCTGTTGCCGTGGAAATACCGCCTCGACACCGGGAAAGTCCCGCAGCTCGTCGACCATGTAGTCGTCGATTCCTGTGCCTGAGTCGCCGAAGAGGCCGCCCTGACGCTGAAAGGCACCGAAGGACACGGTGCGCGGAACGAACTCCACCTGGTTTACGACAAAGATGCGGTCGAGAATGTTGCGCTTTACGCCGTATCCCAGGGCGATGAAGAACACGAAGGCAGCGATGCCGAGGACGATACCCGTCGCCGAGAAGAAGAAGTTTCGCGGCTGTCTGCGAATGTTGCGTACAACCAGAGAGGCGACGTTCATTCGGTCCCTCCGGTGGTGCGGTCTTCGTCGATGCGCCCGTCAACGAGCCGGATGCTTCGGTCCGTCTGGTCGACGACGTGGGCTTCGTGGGTGACGATGACAAAGGTGGTGCCGGCCTCGCGGTTGATGTCGCGCATCAGGCTGAGGACGCCGTTGCCGTTGTCGATGTCCAGGCTGCCGGTAGGTTCGTCGCAGAGCACTACGGTGGGGCGCATCATCAGGGCGCGCGCGATGGCGACACGTTGTTGCTGGCCCCCCGAAAAGCGCCCGGGTCGCATATGATGTCGGTCGCCGATCCCGACGCGCCGCAGCAACTCTGTGGCCCGTGACTGAAGGGCGTCGCGGCCGGCGCTGCGCTGCGCAAACACCGTGGGGACCAGCAGGTTCTCCATGATGGAGAGGTGGGGCAGCAGGTTGAAGCTCTGAAACACGAAGCCAAGCTGCTCGGCGCGGTATCGTGCGAGAGCGCGGTCAGAGAGACCGGTCAGCTCGCTGTCGCCGATTCGAACGGAGCCCTGGATGTGTCTGTCCAGGCCGCCCAGAGCGTGCAGAAGGGTAGTTTTTCCCGAGCCACTGGGCCCGGTGATCGCGACGAACTCACCGCTCTCAATGTGCAGCGTGACGCCGTCCAGAGCGCGGGTCTCGACACCGTCGGCGCGGTAAACGCGTCGCAGGTCCCGGACCGAAATCCCACCGTTGTTCGAAGCTTTTGCAGGTCGCACGCTCATGTGCCCGCCATACCCCGCCCTCGTGCCGGCCGTCACGCCGGGCGCGCCGGCCCCGTTCGGAATTGACCGCTGCGTTCTGTCACCATACGGTGCTCATCACATCTTACGGAGCGAATCATGAAGAAGAACTGCGGCCTGATCCTCGCAGCACTTGTACTCTTTTGGGCGCCGACAGCGGCGTTCTCGCAGGACGAATCCGCGCCGGAGGTGAGCACCGAAGCTCCGGGTGCAGGCGACGAACTCGCGGATCCGCTCGCGGGCTCCGATGACAACGAAGTCCCCGGAGAAGGAGATGAGGTCGCGGAGCCCGTCGTCGTTCCCGACGCAGGCGCCGAGGCCCCGGCTTCGGGCGATGAGATCGCCGAGCCCGTGGTTGATGAGAGCAACGAGGCGGGCGACGAGACCGACAACGCAGGTTCGTCGAGCAACGCTGTGCTGCAGGAGGGCGAGACCCCCACCGGCACCGTCGACATCGATGAGCCCGCGCTTGCTGCAGAGCTCGCAGGGATGAGCAGCGACGAGCTGTGGACGCGGTACGGCGAAGTCTCCGGCACCTTCGAGGCCGGCCTTGGTCAGACCGAGTCCCTGGACCCGCTCAGCACCACCGGAAACCGCATCTACTTCGAGACGGTCGCGCACGGTCGCCACCTGGTAGCGACACTCAAAGAGCTGCTCTCGCGACCCACGGAGCTGTCGCCCGAAGAAGTGACGATGGGCAACGACTCCCTGCTGACGATTCAGCAGATCATCGGCTCCCTGCTGGTTGAGGCGCAACGCTGCAATGAAGCTAAGGAGATTCTCGACGAGGTGATGTCGAACCCGGAAACCGACGCCCGTCCGTTGCTTCGAACCGGCGCCGAGCGCTGGCAGGGGCGTGCTGAGCGCTGCGTTGAGAAGCAGCGCGTTGAAGATGAGATCGAAGCGGCCGAAGAACGCGGTCACCAGCAGGACCTGGAGCGCCTCCGCGTTGAGCTGCTCGAACTCGATCGGCGCGAGGCCGAGGTACAGGCCGAGCTCGATGCTCGAAACGCAGAGCTGGCCGCGATCGCACGTGAGTCCGGGCAGGAGGTCGACGGCGATGGGGTCAACCCGTCAAACATGGAACTGCTGCGACTGCTCCGAGCGGAAGCGGAAGAACGTGACCGGTATTACTACCGCCGCGCGCAGCTCGCTGCGATTCAGCGTGGTAGGCGAGCCCCGCGCAAGGAGTTTGGCATCAACCTGCGAGCCTGGTTGATCGGTACGCCGGATTTCGCGCTTGATTGGATGTTCGACGAGCACGAGTCGCACTGGGACGGTCGCGCCAACGTCTCCTACGGCGGCGAGTTCTTCATCCGAACGCGCCGTCGCTCTGAGCTGGTCATCGGTGTCGACTACGCAAACATCAGCAGCCCAACCGGCTGGTGGTTGCGAAACAATCGCGAGCGTGGCGACGCCAAGTGGACAGAGAACGACATGCGTCTGCTCACCGCGGACGTCGGCTTTGGAAGCGTGGCCGGCTTCGGCAACCAACGACAGTTTCAGCTCTACTTTGCCTTTGCGCTCGGCATCTCCATCGTGCAGGGCGACTTCATCCAAACCGAGGTCGACGAGCTGGGATGCCTCAATGACGAGGTCGACGGCGTGCGCGCCGCCGATGCCACAGAGGGCTACCTCGACCGCTTCCAATCCGGCGGCGCCTGTTTTGATGGCAGCGGGAACCCGCGCCTGGCCGACGACACCCGCGACGAGGACGTGCTGCCGCCGATTCTGCCCTCGGCTTCGCTGTCGTTCGGCGCCCGCTACATCATCTCAGAAGTGTTCTCGATCGGCTTCGAGTTCGGCATTAAGAACGTCTACACCTATGCCGGTCTTGAGATGGGAATCATCTTTGCGAAGAAGCGCTGACCTGAGGGCGAGCGCTGGAAAGGACCCGCAGCCGGTGTGCGACTCGCCGACCCACCTGTGGGCCGCGACGCGCCGTCGCCGACGATCAATGCCGACGAGGCTGACAATTGCAGCGCTCCACGAATAGCACCGCATGGATCGACGGGTCAGCGTCCAACTCACGTCCCTTCACCGTGTGTTTCGCTGTCATCGCGGCGCTGACCTGCATTCCGGTACTCGCGCCGAAATACCTGCCGCTCGTTGACTGGCCGCAGCACGTGGCCACAGCGACGATTCTTCGTGACCTGATGACAGGGAACGCCGCGCTCGGCTCGCTCTTCGCGATCGACTTTCAGCTGACCACGTACATGACCTTCTACCAGGGGTCCGCGCTGCTGGGGTTGGTGCTGCCGATTGAGCTTGCGTGCCGGCTCTTCCTGTTGCTGGCGGTGACAGGCCCGGCCATGGCGCTGGTCTTTCTGCTGCGCGCGTTCGACCGCTCGCCCTGGCCGGCGCTCTTTGCTTTCCCGGCTTCGTTCAGCTGGGTCTACTTCATGGGCTTCGCGTCCTTCACGATAGCGCTGCCCCTGGTGCTGGTTGGGGTGGCGCTGCTGCAGCTCACGAGTGTGGAGTGCACGCGCAGGCGCCTGGTCGCCCTGGGCGCGGTCGCGGCGCTGCTCTTCATCACCCACTCCCTGGCCTACCTGATACTGGGCGCCTTTGTGGCGGTGCTCCTGCCTGCCTATCACGGCCGCGACTGGCGCTCGATGCTGCGGGTCGCGTTGGCCTTTGTTCCGTCCCTGCTGCTCTTCGCTGTTTGGTTTGCGACACACTTTGGCGAACCTGACGTTGCCACGATAGGCGCCGCACACGCGACCGTGTCGGCGCCGTCCGCCGAAGGCGGCATGTTTGGTGCGCAGTTCGAAGACCTGTCGACCAAACTTGATCGTCTGCAACACGACTTCAACGGCGGCCTCAGTTCAAACCGTGACCGTACGATCGCGCGGGTGTTTGCGCTTCTGCTGCCGCTCTACCTTGCCGTGAGCTGGGTTCTGGCGCGCCGGCATCGGCACCGGGGCGACCGGCCGACGGTACACATCTGGCGGCCGGCCCTGGCCGTCGCCATCGCGGTATTGCTGTACGTCGCGATGCCGATGGCGATCACGGGAATCTGGGCGATCTCGCCGCGCTTCGTGCCTCTGGTCGCGATGCTTCTGCCCACACTCTCGGCCTGTGGCGTGGTGCACAGGTCCGAGCTGCGGACGGCCCTGCCCGGGCAGGGCTTTCTACGCAATGACCTGCTCAACGCAGCCCTGTTCTCACCCGTGCTCGCATTGTGCGCATACAACGCGTGGGTCCAGACCGACGCGGGTTCCCGGTTCAGCGAGGAAGTGGGCGACTTCGAGAGCGTGGTTGAGCACATTCCCCCCGGGTCCCGCGTGTTTGGACTCATCCACGATCTCGGCTCGCAGGTCGTGTCCGAACCGGCCTACATCCATTTTCCAGCATACGTCGTGCCGATGCGCCGGGCCGGGCCGGGATTCACCTTCGTCCACAACTCGTCGGTGCCCCTGCGGCTTAGGAACCTCGCGGAGCTCCCGACACTGGGGCGCCGCGGCGAATGGCTGCCAAACCGGTGGCGATACGATATCATGGGGCCGCACTATGAGTATGTTCTGACTCGTGGACGGCGCAGCATGCGCGCGACCGGTGCACCTCGCGGCGCCCTGGTCTCCGTCGCGTCCGCAGACGGGTGGACCCTCTACGCAAACACGCAAATCCGAGACGAGCGACCGGTGTTCAGCTTCGATGAGCGCATCTTCGAGGCCAATGTTGCCCTGCGCGGTGATGCCGGTGACGAGCGCTGCGGCCCCTACCGGGACCATCGACACCAGTGTCCGCACGCAGAGTGGTCCTGGGTGGGACCGACCGAGCTTCAGGTGCACCGTACTTCGACGCAACGCTGCACCTGGGTGCATCCGGTGGCGGACCGCGTACTCACCGTCGCCTGGTCAAATGTTCCCGGAGAGGTGACGCGCCTGCACGGCTTCTTCGGCGTCGCGGAGAGCGCGGCCGTAGAGCCGGGACCGAGGCCGCCTATCCAGTTCGACCTGTGGGTGGACGGGGAGCTTGCGATGTCGGTCAGCGGCGATCGCGCCGGCGCATACGACATGATTGATGTGCCCATCGCGGCGACGGACTCCGCGCGCGAGGTGCGTGTCGAAGTCTCGGCAGAGGACGTGGGTCGCGCCCACGCCTGCTTCTCACTTGTCGGCTTTGCGCCACGCTGACGCCCGGGCGTCGGGCGCGCAGAATGCGCCTACTCGGGCGGCTCACTCAACGTGATCGCGAAGCTGAGCTCGACGCCGTTGTCCGTCATCTGCATGCGCGCGGTGCCTTCATCGAGCACACCCATCGAGTTGCGAATCCGAGCCGGTGCCTGCGCCCCCGCCAGCTGTCCCAGTGGGCCTGAGACGATACGCGCGAAATCAAGGAATCCGCCGGTGACTCCACCCTCGGTCACGAGCTCACGCGCAGCTGCAATCCCGATCCCTTCGACCTCTTCCGCACCGCTGTCGGCGGCGAGGCGCTCCAGGAGCTCGTTGCGCTGTCGATCGGGCACGATGAGCAGAAGGTCATTCGTGATGACCATGTCACCGATGTCGGTGGAGCGACGGGTGAAATTGATGACGATATTGTCGCCCACCTGCGAGCGCTCGTACTGACCTTCCAGGCGCGTATCGAGACGGTCCAGCAACCCGACCAGGCGCTCGCGGTCTGCAATCTCGATGGCCACGACCAGCCCGAACCCCTGGGCGATCGTGGAAGGGCGATAGTTTCCTGAACGTGCCATTCCCATCAGCGTGAGAAGCCTCGATCGGGTAGCGAGCAACAGCATGTCGTCGCCGAGGGCCGGCAGCAGCTCCTGCTCGACCTGCATGCCGATCCCCTCGCCAATCCCTCGAAGGTCTTCTTCAAACTCGGCGAGCTCGGCGCCGCTGACAGACTCGCGGTACACAGCGAGCAACTCCGAAGGACGAAGGCTGAGCCGGAGGAAGGCATACGCGTCCGAGCTGAGCAGGCGATCGAATGCCGGCGCCTCGCCACCCGCAGCGAATACGCGGCGCGCACGGCTGCTGTCTTCTTCAGAGAGGTAGGAGATCTGCCGCCCGGCGATTCGATCGCGCTCAAGGCGCAGCCCTACGGCGCTCTGCACGTCGCGGGCAGCCAGTCGCTCCACCATCTCAACCGACGAATCGAGGTCAAACTCCGTCGTGCCCCAGATCAGCACCGGCCAGTCTTCGAAGTGACTCAATGCCTGCGAAAAATCGGCGTTCGACGACATCGTCGTGTCCGGCGCTGCAATGCTCCCGACGTCGCGATCCAGGGTCTCCAGGTTCACCCCACGAAAGAGTACGCCCACGTTGCCCAGGATCAGCACAGCGAACTTCGGCGGCTCTCCGTCGCGAGCCCGGTAGATGGAGAGCGTAGCACCCTCGAGTTCGCGCACTTCAATGTCTGCGCGCAGCCGAAAAGCCCGTCCCTGCAGGACTTCCGTCGCGTGCGCCTGGAAACGCGCCGCGTCTTCCAGCAGGAAGAGGGCGACGTTGTGGTCGCCGACTCGACTCAGCGCGAGGCCGCCTTCCGGCGCCACTCCGGTCTCACCAAAGGACTCCGGCCGGTTCAGGTCGACGCCCAGTGTGTTGCGAAAGTCCGCTTCGATGGGGCCGAGCTCGCCAAGATAAGGAACCACGCGTTCGCGAAAGCCCGGCCAGGCACCTAGAGCTTCGGTAAAGTCGCGTACGAAGAGCGCACCGGGCACGTTGGCAGGCAGATGCGCCGCCAGCGCACTCGAGATGCCCTGCGTCGTCTCCGGAATCTGCGCCCGATTTCCCGCGCCACCCTCACCGGCTGGAGACTTTTTCCTGCACGCCGAGAGCGCGATCAGGCTGATCGCAAGGAAGAGCAGCACTCTGCTTTGCATCCGGTATTTCATCGTTCGCACCTCACGATTGGTCGCGATCCGGCGCTGTACCCGCCACTGTCGGCGCCGTCAAAGCAGGCCCCTGCCGGATGACGTGATCGCTGGATTGTGCGGCCCGTCGGCTATGGCGAGGGCAGTACGCCTCGCACGATGTACTGCCGTGGCAGGTCCGCCGGTACCCGCTCGGCGGCGAAGCCTCCGGCGCTGAGCTCGCTGATGACGGCTTCGGGGGTGAGACGCATTTCCGCAGGGGGCCCGATCGGCGAGTCGGCGGTGAAGTCGACGATCACGACCTGACCTCCGGGACGAAGGACGGCGGCGAGGTGCGCAGCGTAGGCCTCACGGTCTTCGACATGGTGCCACGTGTTCACGATGAGGACCCCATCGACGCTGCCTGTAGGCAGATTCGTCTGCGACCGGGTTGCGAGGAGCGTCTCTACGTTGGTGATTCCTTCGGCGGCCGCGTGCTCGGCGACATAGGCCAGCATCGAAGACTCCACATCGATCGCAAACACTCTTCCCTCGGGGCCGACGCGCTCTGCGATGTGTGGAATGAAGTAGCCTGTGCCTGTGCCGACATCAGCCATCGTGCCGCCTGTCATCTCGCCGAACGCATCGAGCACGGCCTGCGGCTGCTGCCAGGTGTCGCGCTCCGGATTGTTCCATCGTTGCGCCCATGACTCCGGGTCGTCGAAGCTGTGATGCCGGTGATGCACATGTGCACCGGGATTCGCGTGTTCTGCGTGTTCTGCGTGTTCTGCGTGTTCTGCGTGTTCTGCGTGTTCTGCGTGTTCTGCGTGTTCTGCGTGTTCGGCGTGTTCGGCGTGTTCGGCGCGTTGCGAATCTGACGCCGTAGCCTGTGTGTTGCCTGACGACGAGCTGCCGCCGCAGGCGGCGAACAAGCACGCACACAGGCCGGCGATAGCGAGACCTGTGATGCGAAGCAGGTGGGTGCGTTGTGAGGGTTTGAACCGTAGTGCCATCGAGGGCTCCGGGATTGATTGGGGTCGACGCGGTGGCGCCGGGTGATGCCGGATCAAGGTCAGCGTTTTCGCGCTACGAGAATCCAGGCGCGGGCGTTGCCGTCGTCGGCGTTGTCGAAGATCTCGGAGCGGAGCTCGAGAATCTCGAAGTGGGGCTCGACAGCAGAGGTCACTTCGAGGGCGCTGATCCGCGGTGGTCCTGTGTCCCGGTCCGGCCCATCGG
The DNA here is from genome assembly GCA_030427825.1 of bacterium. GTDB lineage: Bacteria > Myxococcota_A > Bradymonadia > REDH01 > REDH01 > JAUICO01. The sequence goes on from JAUICO010000038.1 coordinate 29,897, forward strand.
TCGAGCCAATCAGGCTGTGCCAGATGCCGCCGGGCTCCAGCATGTCAGCCACGCGGCCGGCGAAACGCGCGCGGTGGGGCCCGTCAAACACATGAAAGCAGCCGCGGTCGTAGGCGAAGGCGAAGCCCCCGGGTTGCGCCTCGTCGAGTATGTTCGCGACGGCAAAAGCGACGCCTGCGGTGTCCGGTGGTGTCCGCGCCTTCGCCATCTCGATCGCCGTCGCAGAGACGTCGACACCAAGGACATCGAACCCCTGCGCTGCGAGCCAACGCACGTTGGTACCGGTTCCGCAGCCGACGTCGATCGCGCGGCCGGGTGCGATGCGGTAGCGCTCGACGACAGCCTTGAGGTGCGGATCCGGTGTGAGCGTATCCCAGGGCAGCGAGCCGTCGATGTAACGTTGTTCCCAGTGGGATGGGTCGAGTCGACGACGTATCTGTTCCTCGGTCGCGGCCATAGTCTCGCTCCTGTCTGTAAGAATGCGGCCCGCAATGAGCGCGTCGCGGTGGCGCCGGTCTCCGGCGCAACACCTCCCGCTCATACGCGACCCATGCAGGCACACCGCGCACACCGTTGGCTTCATCGCTTGACCGGCAGAAACGCCGAGCTAACAGTGTTGCGTCTTGCCACGGGGCCGTTGCAGATGCTGACTCACATTTCAATTCGCGACTTCGCCCTGATCGAAGCCATCGACCTGGACCTTCGGCCGGGCCTGATCGCGTTGACGGGTGAGACCGGCGCCGGAAAGTCCATTCTCGTCGGTGCGCTCTCGTTGTTGGCGGGGGGGCGCGCCTCTTCAGAGGTCGTACGCGACGGAGCGGATACTGCGGTGGTGCAGGCGTTCATGAGTCTGGACTCCGCGACTGAGGCCCGTGTTGTTCGCGCCCTCGAAGACACAGGTGTCGCCGTCGCAGGCGAGCTGATTGTACGGCGAATGATCAGCCGGAGCGGCCGAAACCGCATCTTTGTGAACGACTGCGCCGTGACCCTGGCGACGCTGCAGCGTGTGGTCTCGCTGGTTGTCGATATTCTGGGCCAGCACCAGCACCTGCGCCTGCTCGAACCTGCGATGCAGCGCGAGCTCGTGGATGCGCGCGCCGACAACGGCGAGCTACGCGGCCAGATGAAAGAGAGCTTTGCCGCCTATGTCGCGGCGCGTGATCACCTTGCAGACCTTGAGTCCGCCGCCGCAGATCGCGAGCAACGCCTTGAGTATCTGCGGTATCAGGCGAGCGAGCTGAGTGACCTTGCGCCCCGGGAAGGCGAAGTGGAAGAGCTGGAAGGCCAGCTGAGCCGCGCGCGCAACGCCGGGCGTCTTCACGAGTCCCTGCAGGCTGCCTTCGAGACACTGGATGACGGCGAGCCGTCCGCGTCTTCGCTCGCTGCCGAGGGCGCCGCTGCTCTTCAGAAGGCCGCCGGGTGGGACAGCGCTCTGTCCGGCCTCGCCGAGACCGCTGAAGAGCTGAGTGTCGGGCTGGCGGAGCTGGGCCGCGAGTTGAGTCGCATGCTATCGGGCCTCGAGACGGAGCTGGACCTGGACGCGCTCGAGTCCCGGGACGACGAGCTGCGGCGCGCGGCACGAAAGCACGGGGTCGAGCTGCCGATGCTCTGGCAGCGCGCGGAAGAGCTGCGGTCTCAGATCGAAACCCTTGAGGACTTCGGCGCTTCTCTGGACAGCGCTCGCGCCGCACTTGAGCGCGCGCAGTCTGATGCCGCTGCCATCGCCGGCAGTCTCACCAGATCGCGTCGTGAAGCCGCAGAGCTCCTGTTCGCCGAGGTCAAAGAGCGACTGGGGCGCCTCGCCATGCCGGACGCCGATATTGCGGCAGAGATTGACGGCGGTGATGTCGGCGCATTGAGCCCGACGGGATGGGATCGTGTGCGCATCGAGTTCACGGCGAACGCAGGGGAAGCGCTGCGCCCGCTGGATCGTGTCGCGTCCGGCGGCGAACTCTCGCGCCTGATGCTCGCTATCAAGTCGACCCTGGCGAGCCGGGATCCCGTCCCCACCTATCTCTTCGACGAAGTCGACACAGGGATTGGCGGCCAGGCGGCCGTGGCTGTCGCGGACCTGCTGCGCGAGATCGGCGACGAGCGTCAGGTGCTCTGTGTTACGCACCTGCCGCAGATCGCTGCGAGGGCGCACCATCAGCTGCAGGTCGCGAAACACGGCGCCGCCGGCAGGACCATCACAACGATCTCACAACTTGACCGCGACACCCGCGAGCATGAGATTGCTCGCATGCTGGGCGGCGAAGAGCCGACGGCGGCGACCCTGGCGCATGCTCGTGAGATGCTGACCCGGTCGTGACCCGAAGAGCCTGCGCTCCATGTACATTCCCCACGTCGAAGACGACATACTGAACCGCCGCGAGCTGGCGCGTCGTCGCCGGCTGCGCACCCTGGCGTTGTTTCTTGTCAGCGGCGGCATCATCGCGGTGCTGGTCTACGGCGGCGACATCGGTGGTTCCGGCGGGAAGGTCCGGGGCGAGACCGGTCACATGCTGGTTCTCGAGGCGCCGACAATTCGTGTGCCCCCCTTCCTCGATGAGTATGCCGCAGACACCAGCAACCTGGCGCCCGGCGCCGACACCCGTTGGTTCGAGGACGAGATCAAGGCCGACGTACTGCTGTACGATAACCTGTATGCACATGGCGTGCGGCGGCCGACCATCCGCCCGGTGATCAACGCCATCGGCGAGCATTTCAACTGGGGGCGCTCCCGCGTGGGTGATCGCTATGAGGTGCAGGTCGATCGTGAAGGAACGATCCTGACCTTCCGATATCACGTGTCCGTCGAGACCATCTTCGAGGCCCGCATCGTAGGGCCCGGCGAGTACGATGCGCACCGGGTTGAAGTGCCGGTGGATGTCGAGGTCTATTCCCTGGTGGGCATCGTCGAGACCAACGTCTTCGGCGCCGTCGTCGCCGCCGGCGAGACCGAGGACCTGGCGAGAAAGCTGGTCGACGTGCTGAAGTGGGACATCGACTTCAGCCGGCACGTAAACGCCGGAGACGCCTTCCGAGTGATCTACGAGAAGCTCTCCCTGGACGGGAACTTCGTGCGCTATGGGGAGCTGCTCGCGGTCGAGTACCGCGGCCGTGCTCGAAACGGCGAGGCCTTCTACTTCGATGAGCCGGGCAGCGAAGGCTACTACACCGGCGACGGTTCATCGGTGCAGCGGCGCTTCCTGCGCCGCCCCTGTCGTTACGATCGCATGTCGTCACCTTTCGACATGAACCGCCTGCACCCGATTCTCAACGTCGTGCGCCCGCATCTGGGCGTCGACTTCGCCGGGCCCACCGGCAACCCGGTGCGCGCGGTGGCGGACGGCGTCGTCCAGTTCGCCGGGCGTCGTGGAGCCGCCGGCAACCTGGTCACGATTGACCACGCTGACGGCTATCGTACCGCGAGCGCCCATCTGGACACGATCGCCTCAGGCATGCGCCGTGGTGTGGAGGTCCGGCAGGGGCAGGTGATCGGGACTCTGGGCACGACCGGTCGGTCGACAGGCCCCCATCTGCACTTTGGCATGAAGATCAACGGCGAATACGTCGACCCGCTCGTGCATCTGGACGACCGCATGCCCGGCCTCAGTGGTCGCTCCCTTCGTGAGTTCGAGCGCCTCGTTGCGCAGCGCAGGCTCGACCTCGCAGAGCTGATTCTGCCCGGCGAGCTCGGTGTCGACGATGGCGAGGCGCTGGGCGAAGAAGAAGAGGGTGACGACATCGCAGAGCGCGGGGATCCGTCAGAAGTTGCCGACGAATACGTCTCTCATGAGTTCTGAGGAGGCGAGCCCGATGCGGCGAGTGTTCATGATAGCAGCTGCCGTGTTTGCGCTTCAGGCGGCTGTGACACTCGGCGTATTCATGCACACGGCGAGCCGCCGGGTGAACGCGGCGGTGCAGATCAAGGGGGATCCGCAGCCGCTGCCCGGTGCAACCTCGCCCCTGCGTGTGCAGCTCTACAATCTGCACTCGGGTCGAGCGATGCCGGCACGGGACATGGCGCTGCGCTTTGAAGGCGTCGACGCGCCTGAGCTTCGTGCGCGGGAGAACGTGCGCCACGCGCAGCTTCAGGTAGGCGACGAGCCGGTGGTGATCGAGGTCGATGTCGAAGTTGACGGCTTCGGGCGTCGGCAGATTCGCCACGAGCAGACGCCTGCTGACGATCGTCGCTGGCTCGAAGATCGCGAGACCTGGCGACGGGACGCCAGCGAGCGCGAGACCTCTGCCTCGCAGGATCGTCAGGTGCAGCCCCGAGCCCTCGTACGCGGCGACGACGAAGTCTGCGGCTATCTGGTGTCCTTCGTGCCCGCGTCCGGCGTGATCTCAGCGCTGGTCGACAACCGGGTGTACGTGCGGGTGACGGATGAGGATGGTGCGCCGGTTTCCGGGGTCGCCCTGAGCCTGATGCCTCCGCGGGATCCGGGCGCAAGCGCGCGGGTCGCGCAGGGCCGCACGGACTCCCTCGGTACGGCAGAGCTGCTCGTGCAGCCGGTGTTGGCCTCGAACTGGACGCTGAATTACTCCTGCGACGCCGGCGCGGTCGCGCGAACGATCGATCTGGTGCCGGCCTGGGATGGTCTGGCCCTGGCGGTCGACGAGCCTCTGGTCCGGCCGCGGGCTCCCTGGCAGGCGACGATCTCTCAGCAGCGGGACTGGGGCGAGTGGCAGAGCAGCGTCATCTGCGACGGTCACTGGCTCTTTGAGGAGACCCATCAGGCCGCACGTGGTCGTCGCCGGGTATCGATGCCCGAGCTTCAGGTCCCGGGCTCTGCTCTACGTCTGTGTGCGCTGCAGGTATGGATCGGCGCGGGGCATGATCCCGCGAGAAGCACCCACTACTTCATGCTGGCGCCGGAGCCGCTGAGCGAGGTGGCGGCTGTCGCTGAGCTGGTTGATCGCTCGATACGATATGGGCGCGGTCGCCTGCGGGATCAGCTGGGTGACGCGACGATTTCGGCGCTCGCGTCGGCCGACGAAGGTGATCGCCGGAGGCTTGCTCGCTGGCTGCTGTCGTCGCTACCGCAGGTCTGGAAGCCGCTGCCGACCCTGGTGGATGATCGCGCGGCCCTTGAGGGGATCATGGAGGGCAGGCGCGCGCGGACGACGTCCGTGCTTTGGAAGCTCCTGGCGCTCGATGCGCTGATCCTGATCCTGTTTCTGGCCTTCGTTCTGGTGCCTTCGACCATTCGCCAGCGCAGGGCGCTGATTGAGAGTATGGGCGATGACGACGGCGATATCGACGCTGTGGTCAGCGTTCGTCGCTCCATGTTCGCCTTGATTGTGGGCTTCGCAACGCTGCTTTTTGCGATCGCGGGGATGGCGATTCTGCTGACCTATCTGCAGTAGATTCGAGCGCCCAAATGTCCCGGCATTCTCTGTGTGGGAAACGCGCGAACCGTTGTTGGAGTCACAGGCGCGCACCGCAGACGCGGTGCGCGCCTGTGACGATTTTGGGATGTTTGCTGTGACGATTTTGGGATGTTTGCTGTGACGATTTTGGGATGTTTGCTGTGACGATTTTGGGATGTTTGCTGTGACGATTTTGGGATGTTTGCTGTGACGATTTTGGGATGTTTGCTTTGTTCTTGACGGCTTCTGTGCACTCATTCTAAACTTCCTCGGAATCACGTTGTCAGCGGAGGTGCGTATATGGGCGGTAGAAAAGCGTTGTTGGTCGTTGTTGTTGGGGTGTTCATGCTGTTGTTGGCTGGGTGCTTCTTTGTTGGAAGCTGGTTTCCGAATGCCTGGGGTGGTCTTGGGGCAACAGCACTCGAGCGTGGTGTTGGCGAAAATTCGGACAGCGTTTTGGTTGCTCGGAGTCGCCTTGTGTGGAGGTCTGGTCAGGGCTTCGTTACGGAATACGAAGCTCGGAACTGGAATGCGCTTGTACTCTCAAATGGACAACTCAATGGAAGCACCGTGGTGCCGCTGGACTTCAAGCCGGTCGGAATCAGCGCTCACCATGATCATCCAGGCGGGTCGGGACCTGCGTCGTCGGACTATGTCCTCGGCGAAGACGGAATGATTCGACAGCTCACCTCCCAACCCGGATTCCCGTACGCGCAATCGCCGGATCCGGTGTCTCTATACGGAGATATTACATTTCCCGGGCATGCACCTGGTGAAGTGCCGGGATACACAGTTATAGAGTACTGCGACATTACATTCGATGTCATCGACAACACTGACGTCGTATTCGTCTCTGCGATGGCTCATCCCGACAATTGTCCAACGTGCGTTGATGGGATCATAATATCAGCTGAGATCGGCTTTGAGACGACAACCCAGCTCGGGCACCAGGTTGGTTCGTTCTTTGGAATGGCCGTGGATGAGGTGCCGTGCGGAACCTGCATGGCGATCTCCGCAGACAACGAGGATGATATCCTGAATGTCGCGAATGGCGGTGTGGTTTATCGTTACAAGGCGGACGTTGTATGGAGCCTGCCGGAACCGGTGAACCTCGCGTACCAATCACAGTTTAGCGCCGGGGGAATTGTGCGCGACGTAGCTTCCAACAATGGAGTGGTAGTGGTAGCGGTGGCCGCGACCGGCAACGACTTGCTCAAGTCCTATCTGGGAGCAACCGGTGGCTTGATTCAGATGGTCGCTGGACCGGTGGGTGATGCAATCGCCGTTGGTGGGACATCATCAGAGTTGGGTTGGTCGTCATGCGCGAACGATGGCACGGTTGTAGTCACAGGCGGTGGAGATTCTACAGTTTGGGGGCGTGGAATGAAGTCCTGCCAATGAGCCGGTACCCCCGGCCGCCTTGCACAACCTGCCGACCGACGCGATGGCACCAAAGAAGCAGGCTGTCCACAGGATACAGGAGTCCTACATCCCCTCACGTGAGACCCATATTGTGCGCCACTCCCGACCTAGTTTAGAGCCCGACCAGGGGCTCTCGCAGCGCCGGGGGCTCATGCGGTTCAAGGCATGAATTGGTGCAGGTAACATCGGTCTTTGTGGCAACTTGTGGGCTCTTCGGGTCTCTGTTAGTCATGGCGACGGTTCTTCAATTCTCCCGTCAACAGGCATCGTCATGCATGTACGTTGTGCTCTGACAGTATTCGTGTTCGTTCAGATGGTTGGATGCAATCTTCATCCGATTCAGGGTCTCGACGAGGCGATTGAGGCGGTGCGTGTTGAGCGGGTGGCCGGCGGTGGATCCAACAAGATCGACATCCTGTTCGTGATCGACGATTCCAATTCCATGGTCGAGGAGCAACAGCTCCTGACGGAGAACTTTCAGCTCTTTCTCGATGGCCTGACTGCAGCGGGGGCAGATCTCCACATCGCCGTCGTGACGACTGATACGAAGTCAAGCAATGCAGGGGTCTTCAGGTCAGGTCCCGGACTTTCGGAACTGGCAGACGACTTCTGTGCGGGTCCGCCCCCCGCGCTTGCCGATTGCGACGTTGGTACCTCGGTTCTGAAGTCGGACGCCTATACGGACGAAAACGGGGTGCTGGATATCGAGTCTTTCTCGCGAGACTTCGCGTGTATTGCGACCGTGGGGAATTGCGGACATTTCGTCGAAGCCGGGCTCGATGCGATGCAACTTGGGTTGGATCCGGAACGAGCTCAGGTTGCCGATTTCATCCGTGACGACGCTGTTCTCGCCGTGGTCTTTGTGACTGATGAGGATGATTGCTCAACCGGAGCCGGCCGACCGCTTCAGGAAAACCGCGAGTGCTTCGTCACCAGGCGCGACGAGTTGGTGGCGGTTGAACAGTACCGGGACTTCCTCATCGAAGATGTGAAAGGTGGATTTGGCTCCGCAGTGATCGTGGGGGCGATCATCGCTCCCACGCCGCCGGGCTACCAGTGGGCGGAAGGTGTTCTGTCGTGTACGGCGACAACGGTGGCCGGCGTCAGTGGTACGGCAGGGCAACGTTACAATGAACTCATTCGACTATTCGGCGGTCGAGGCGTTGAAGGCAGCATCTGCGAAGGCGACTTCTCATCGGTTCTTCGCCAGATTTCCAACGAGATTGGGCGCAACATCGATGTGAACTGCCTGACGGAGAATATTCCGACCTGTACGCAAGCGTCCGACTGTTCGAACGGAGCGGAATGCGTTCCCGTATTCCTAACCGATGAAGTTCCCATCGAGGCTACGCCGGACAAGTTCGTGTGTAGCGACTTCGAGCTCTCCATCGAAGTGAAGAACCTGGGCGAAGAGGACTTCACAGTTTGGACAGGGAATGGACCCGCCGGAGATACACTGCGCGATGAGTATACGACGCCGGAGGGCGCTCAGTTTGAAGTTGTATATTACGCGGACAGGACCGGCAGCTGCCCAAACAGCGGCGTTGGGTTTCGCTTTCTGGAACGCCCCTCACCTACGGCCGATGTCCGCGCGCTGTACCCGGTCTCATTCGACGACGACTGAGCCGCTGACGCGTGAGAAACCCGCGCTCCTACGCAGTCCAGTGACCCGAGCCGAACGGTTCGGGTTACGTCGTTTGTGCGCCAGGCATGGCGCGTTGCTGGAAGGTGAAAGTCCTTTATGGGCCTTTGAGATGGGAACCATGAGCCATAGGCAAGTGCATGATCGCGAGGTGATGTGCGGAGGAAGCCCGCGGCGAAAGTCGGGTTCGACGAACAGGAATCGGATGCACGGCCTGCGGAGAGGGGTAAGCGCAGCAATGGATGCGGACGCCCGACAATCTCACGGACTCGAAGCAGGTAAATCCGGCGAATGCCGACGGAAAGCAACGTGTCTTACCCTGGGAGGTCTTCATCGTTCTCGGAGGGTCCGAGTACCGCTTGTTGGGATGACGATGAAGAAGTCAGCCGACGCCATAGTAGTTCAGCCATGAATGAAGGGCCGAATCCGGAGTCCGGGGAGCAGCCCGAACCGTACTCGACACAGGTGCAGCGGCAGCAAAGGCGGTCGAAACAGCTTGAGCTGTTTGACTGGCGCTGCGGCGAAATCGGCAGTGGCGGCACCACGGCTGAATCGTGCGCAGAGCAGCAACCCTGTGCGGCGTCGGAGCGGAAGCGAGCCCCGGCACATGACCTGCTGGAGCAGGTCGTCAGCGGCCGTAATATGTGGCTGGCGTATAAGCGGGTCAAAGCCAACCGTGGCAGCGCGGGCATCGATCGCATGACGGTGGACGAGCTCCTGGACTGGCTGAAGGCTCACTATGATGAGCTGTGCAGCGAGCTGTTGAATGGACGATACCGGCCGCGTGCGGTGCTTGGAGTACAGATTCCAAAAGCATCGGGCGGGATGCGACAGCTGGGCATCCCGGTGGTGGTCGACCGATTGATTCAGCAGGCGATTGCACAGGTGATTGGCCCACTGTGGGAAGTGGAGTTCAGCGACAGCAGCTACGGCTTTCGCCCGGGACGCAGCGCGCACGACGCGCTTCGACGGGCGAGCGCGTATGTCGAAGAAGGTCGCGGGGTCGTTGTCGACATGGACCTCGAAAAGTTCTTCGACCGGGTCCATCACGACATCCTGATGTCGCGTCTGGCCCGCCGCATCGGAGACCGACGTCTGCTGCGCCTGATCCGCCGCTTTCTTGAAGCGGGGATGATGCAGAATGGGGTTCTGAGCCGACGACGGCAGGGGACGCCGCAAGGCGGCCCGCTGTCGCCGCTGCTGAGCAACATCCTGCTCGACGATCTCGACAACGAGCTGGAACGCCGAGGCCATCGCTTCGTTCGATACGCCGACGACTGCAACATCTATGTACGCAGTCAGAAAGCGGGCGAACGGGTGATGACCTCGGTGGAACGCTTCCTGGAGAGACGTCTGCGCCTGCGTATCAACCGGCAGAAATCCGCGGTCGCACCGGTCCACACGCGCCGATTCCTCGGCTATCGTCTGTTGCAGGAGGGCAGCCTGACGATCGCGCCCGAGAGCCGTAAGCGATGCCGCCGACGGCTGCGATGGTTGACGCGCCGCAAACGCGGCATCTCGCTCAAGACGCTGATCGACGAAGTCAACAGCTACCTGACGGGATGGGTGACGTACTTCGCACACGCGAAGGCCCGAACATGGATGCGGTCACTGGCGCAGTGGCTCCGCCGACGCCTGAGATGCTTCCGCATCAAACAGCAGAAGTGGAACTTCAGCCTCTACCGTTTCTATCGCGCGGCGGGGGTAGCCAAACCCCGGGCGTGGGCCGGAGTGCTCTACCACAAAGGATGGTGGAGCCGATCGGCAACTCTCGCGGCACAACAGGCCATGACCACCGAGTACTTCGACAAACTCGGCCTCATCAATCCGCTCCAGCGATTCGATGTGTTACAAGATGACGGAAACCGCCGTATGCGAAGAGCACGTACGGTGGTGTGAGAGACTGCGGGGCGTGAGCCCTGCGGTCTACTCGATTGGGCGCCGTTTTCTTGCCGGGTCACAGCGGGCCACGTACATAGACCTACATGTAGGTGCGGGTATGACACGCACCGTGAACCACCCACGTGCGGAGCACATCGCCATGGCAGCCAAGCAAAAACTCACCATCTACATGCCCGACTCGATCCTCGACGAACTCAAGGTCCAGGCAGAACGCCAGGACCGCTCCATCTCGTGGCTCGTAGAACACTGCTGGAAACTCGCCCGCCCACGCGTCTCCGAATACCCCGGCGTCAACGACGCTTTCGACGCCGCCGGGTAG
>JAUICO010000039.1 GCA_030427825.1 bacterium
GGCGACGATGAACGCGATCATCGCAAAGAGTACCATGCCGGCACCCGCCTGGCTGAGAATAGCGGTCGCGACGGCGGCGATGAGGGTGGCGGCCGCGAGCATCCGGCGGCGCCAGCGGCGGCTGTCCGCCAGCGCGCCCAGCCAGGGCGCATTGATCGCGACGAGGATCGCCGAGAGGGAGATGCTCCAGCCCCAGAGCATGTCCTGGTAGCCGACGTCTGCTCCGCCAACGACGACTCGCTTGAAGTAGAGGACGTAGACCGCAGTCGTCATGACCAGCGGAAAAGCCGAGTTGGCGAAGTCGTAGAGGGCCCACGACGTGATTCGGCCGAAACTGCTGTGTGGCGTGTTTGCGCGCGCCTGGTCCGGCTCCGTCACCGTTCCTGCTGAGAAGGCTGAGTCGCAGGCGCAGCGCTGGGCTGAGACGACGGCGCATCAACGGACTGATAGTCGCTGACAGAGCGCGTGCCGGCGTAGTGAGGCTCTGAGCGAAAGCCCGGCGAACCGCACGAAGCCGCCGCCATTGCAAACGCACATAGCGCCGCGACCGTGAGCCCGCGAATACTGCCAATCTCCCCAACGATCTGCACGGCCATCTCCAAAAACAAGTCATACTGGAACCCAGCAGGATACTACTCTACGGACTCCCTGACCCCAACAGAGAAGCGCTCCGCGCTTCTCGGGGTCAAGGGGCGCGACCCCTTGCGGGTGCAGGGCAGAGCCCAGCCGGGTGCAGGGCAGAGCCCTGCCGGTTGTGAGGTGAGTGTATGTCGATCGCAGATAAGAGTGTGATCTCTGTAGAACAATTCGACCGCGACGCGCTGGAGCGTATCTTTGCCTGCGCCGACGAGTGTGTGCCGGTCGCGCGCGGCGAGAAGAGTAGCGGTGCGCTGGCGGGGAAGATTCTTGCGAACCTCTTCTTCGAGCCGTCCACGCGAACCCGACTGAGCTTTGGGGCCGCGTTTCGCCGTCTCGGCGGCTCCGTCGAGACAACCGTTGGGATGCAGTTCAGCTCGATGGTGAAGGGAGAGACGCTGGAAGACACAGTTCGCGTGATCAGCGGGTACGCCGACGCGATCGTCTTGCGCCACCCTGAACTGGGATCTGCGGCCCGCGCTGCTGCGGCGGCGACGGTCCCGGTGGTGAACGGCGGTGACGGCCCGGGCGAGCATCCAACGCAGGCGCTCCTGGATGTATACACGATTCGCCGCGAGCTGGGCCGCGTAGACGAAGTGTGCATCGCACTGGTCGGTGACCTTCGATACGGCCGCACGGTGCACTCGCTCGCCAGGCTGCTGACCTGCTTCAGGGATGTGCGCATTCTGCTGGTGTCGCCGCCGGCGCTCGCGATGCCCGAGAAGGTGATCGCGTACCTCGATCAGCGCGGCGTGGCCTGGGAGAAGGTGGGCAGCCTGGTCGAGGCAACACGGATGGCCGATGTCCTCTACGTCACCCGGATACAGGCAGAGCGCTTCGACGACCCTTCGGACGCGACGCGCCTCATGGGCACGTATATCGTAGACCGAGCGATGATCGAATCGGCAGAGCGCTCGGACATCACGATTCTGCACCCGCTGCCCCGATATGGTGACCTTGCGCCGGACGTGGATTCGCTGCCGGGCGCCGCGTACTTTCGACAGGCCCATAACGGCGTGCCGATACGTATGGCGCTCTTCTGCGACATCTTCGACTGCGAGCCCTGAGCGAACACCGGGCGCATGACTGCGCTTTGTGGCTGAACAACCCGCGCAAAAGTCTCGAAACGCACGGCGCTTTGTGCTCAACAGCCGCGTTGCTGCTGCTCCGCAGCATGTCTCCCATGTTCTCGGGTGAGGGTGGCCGACCTGTTCAACAAGCGTTTCATTATCAACACCGGCAAAGGCGGCGTTGGTAAGACGACGATTTCTGTGGCGATGGCGCTGGCCTTTGCGCGCCGCGGAAAGCGGGTGCTGTTGATGCAGATGAACGTGCCCGACAAGGTCGGAGCGGTGTTCGGCAAGCCACCCGTCGGCGCAGACATTGTCGAGCTGACCGACAACCTCTTCGCGGTGAACCCGACACCTCAGGACGCGCTTCGCGAATACGCGCTGATGATCCTGAAGCTCAAGCTCATCTACAACGCCGTCTTCGAGAACCAGCTGGTATCGCGCTTCCTCAAGATGATGCCGGGACTGCCCGAGCTGGTCATGCTCGGAAAGGCGTACTTCCACGAGCAGGAGAAGACAGGCAAACGCGGCGGGCGACCTGTCTGGGACGCGGTGATCATCGATGCACCCGCGACCGGTCACGGGCTCTTTCTGCTGCAGATTCCACGAGTGATCGACGACGCGCTGACCTCAGGGATGATGGTGGAAGAGGCGCAGCGCATGGTCGCGTTGCTTCGCGATCGCGAACGCTCGACCCTGAACATCGTCACCCTCGCCGAAGACATGCCGGTGAACGAGACGATCGAGCTGCACGGCCGCGTGGAGAAGGAGATCGGAATGCACGTCGGCTACGTTGTCGCGAACGCGATCTTCCCACGTCTGTTCAACGGCCCCGAAGCGCGGCACCTTGAGCAGCTGCTCGACTCCTGGGGCGACGATCGCGATGAACTCGGGGCCGTCCTTGCTGCGGGCGTCTTCCGCGCTCGACGCCGAGACCTGCAGGAGCAGCACCTGGAGCGGCTGAAGTACGATCCGGGTGTGCCGATGGTGGAAGTTCCCTTTATCTTCGAGGCCGAGCTGAACCGGAAGTGTCTGGAGCGCATCGCTGACCACTTCACCGAGGCGATTGAGCGGCAGAGGATGACCCGATGAGTGTCATCGACACGGTGGTTAGCGAGTCGTCCGTAGTCGTTGTCGTCGGCAGCGGCGGCGTCGGCAAGACAACCACCTCAGCACTTCTGGCCATGCACGCCGCGATCTCGGGCAAGCGCACCGTCGTGATGACGATCGATCCCGCCCGTCGTCTGGCGAATTCACTCGGCGTCGACGGGATCGATCACGAGGTACAGCGGCTTGACCTCAGCGCATTCGAAGAATTCGGCGTCGAGGTAAAGGGCGAGATGTGGGCCACGATGCTCGACATGAAGTCCGCTTTCGACGGGATCGTCGAGCGCACCGTCGAGAACCCGAAAGAGCGCGACGAGCTCCTGCAAAACCGATTCTACCAGTTCTTCTCCACCAGCCTCGCCGGCGCGCAGGAGCTCTCTGCGGCGGAGCGCCTTCTCGAGTTTGCAGAGAGCGGCGAATGGGACCTGATCGTCCTCGATACACCGCCCACCGCCAACGCCCTCGACTTTCTGGAGGCGCCCAACCGGTTCTTCGACGCCCTGGATAATGACACCATACGTTGGTTCATCGCAGCGGGAGGAAAGGCGGCGAAGCGCGGTGGCAGTTGGGTGTCGGGCTCACGCGGCCTGATCATGCGCACTCTCGGGCGCTTTACCGGCGCCGAGTTCTTCAGCGACCTGGGCGGCTTTTTCTCGCACTTCAGCGCAGTTCTGCTGGGTTTTCGCGACGACGCGAAACGCACCCAGACTCTGCTGCGTCGTCCGGACACGTCGTTTGTCATCGTGACGAGTCCCGATCCGCAGACCTCCAAAGAAGCGATGTTCTTTCGCAAGCGACTCGCAGATTACGAGGTCAGGCTCGCGGCGCTCGTGGTGAATAGAGTGCGTGAGTTTGGTGCGGGCGGCGCATTGGCTCGTGACAACGAAGCGCTCACCGATGCTATGATGCAGGTCGAAGGCGCTGACCTGATCGGGCGCCCGATCATCGAACGAATTGCCAAACATCTGCGTTCCAATTCGGACCAGCTGCGCGCGCTGGCGGAGCGCGACAGCGCAACCGTCGACGAGCTGCGCGCTCTGCTGCCTACGGACTCGCAGTTGGTGACCGTCCCGATGTACGCGACCGACGTGCACTCGCTTCTCGCCCTGGAGCGTGTGAGACGCGATCTGACGGGCCGCGAGCAGCTACCGCCGCGGGTGCTGCGGCGTCTCGCGCGACATCTCGCGTAAGAACGAACGCAACGCAGCGTCGTATGAGAGGCAGGAGAGGGCGCAATCGCCGTCGCTAAGCTTCACAGCTCACGTGGAACTGTGGCCGCACGGTGTTGTCTGCTCTCAGCCTCCTTTTTCGTGTACACTGTACCAGCACAGGTTCACTGCGATGAGATCACACTACAGCAGCCCCATGTTTGCACCCGCCCGAACCGGGGCGGTCCTCCTCATGTTGTGTGTGCTTGCCCAGGCCTGCGGCGGGCGTACAGCAGCCACCGATGACGGCCTGGAATCCGGCGTCGTCCCCCTGGAGGAGTTGATCGAATTCGAGCCGGTCGTCGTCCACGCGACCGTGGGGGACGATGGCGAGGTGCACACCCAGATGAGCGATCTGCCCTCGCTCTTTGCGGAGGCGAACGACTACCTGCGCGCATTTGACTACGAGAACTCACTGCGCCTCTACGGGCTGATTATCGACGAATTCGAGGTCGATGAATTTGTGCGCCTGAGCCACTACAACTCGGGCGTCGCAAACGAAGGGCTCGGCGACTGGACAACCGCCTCTGAGCACTACCGCACGGTCATCGAGACCTGGCCGTCAACCGAGGACGCAACCTACGCGATGTTCAGGCTGGCTGAGTGTCATGCCCGGCTCGGTGAGTTTGAGAGAGTGCCCGCGCTGATGGACATCGCGCAGCGCCGTATCGAGCTGACACACCGCGAGCTGATGGAGGCGCACCTGCGCTGGGGCAACGCGTTGCTCGAGATGCGGGATTTCGCGGCCGCAGAGGCAAAGTTTCGCGAGCTGATTTCACGAAATGACATGATGCGTGCCGGCTGGGATCCGGAGTCCGGCGACGCCCGCAGACGGCCGCTGGACGACTGGGACGGGATCATTTCACAGGCCCACTTCGGGATCGGCCGCATCTATCACGAGCTCTTCAGCGAAATCCGCATGGTGCTGCCCCATGCGGTCTACGAGCGAGACCTCGTCGACAAGTCGCAGCTCTTTCAACAGGCCCTGGACGGCTACCTGGCATCGGTGCGAACCGGCAACGACTACTGGTCGCCGGCCGCCGGTTACATGACCGGCCAGCTCTACGAGGACTTCTACTTCGACATCCTTGCATCCGAGATCCCCGATCACTTCAATGAGCTGGAGCTCGAAGTGTACTGGCAGGAACTACGCGCTTTTCTGCAGCCCGCAATCGAGCGCGCTCTGCGCCTGTATCAGCACAATCTCGCGATGGCGCATCGACTCAATTCCGACAGTGAATGGGTCGCCGCGACCGTCGAGAGCGTCTATCGCCTTGAGGATTACATCACCTCACAATCCGGCTGGGAACAGGAACAACTGCTTATCCAGGATGAGCGTCACCCGCGATCGGCCGGCTACTCCGAAGGCATGGAGTTTCGCTCCGAGCGGGGTACTCCGCACGCAGCGAATACCAGCGCCCGCTGACATGCTCTGCAGCCCTGTTGCGGCTCCTCGTTTCCACGGCCGATCACGCCGTTTGAACTGATTTTCGCAGAGCAGGGCGTGGTCTTCCGGGTCGGGGTCCTGAGGTGCGCGCGCAGATCGAAACTTGCTTCTGATTAAAGCGGTGATATGCGGTGTAGCTGCGCTTGGAGCGAGCGCTGGAGGGATCCATGCGAATCATCTCGGTACTGGTTGGACTGGCGGTCGCCGTGCCTGCAGCTGCATCTGCGGAGTCGGACCCGGCGAATGAAGTGCTGTGGTCCGCTTCGGCAGAGGATGCGTTTTGCGAGGCCGGCGTGCTCTCGGCCGATGCTTTCGAGTCGCTTCGATTCGGCACGGCCCCCGGCGAGGGCCTCCGTGAGATCGAAGAGGTCGGCCGCATTGAGTACACCGTAGCGCCGGGGGATACCCTGTCCCGCATCGCCGCCAACTACGAGGTTTCCATCGCTCAGATTCGGCGCTGGAATCCCCGCTTGAATCCGGATCGACTCTCGGTGGGCCAGGAGCTGATTCTGGAGATAGAGGGCGAGAGCGTTGAGCGTTCTCGTGATGAGTACGTCGTTGAATCCGGCGACACGGCCCTGGGAATCGCTCTTGCGCACGACGTGACCCTGGATCAGCTGCGGCGGTGGAATCCGCGCTTCAACCCCGATCGAATTCGGGTAGGGCAACGAATCACCATCTACACCGAGCGTCGGCGTTCATCGGGCAGCAGCAGCAGCGGTGCACCGTCACAGAGCGGGCAGTCGCAGGCTGTAGGTGCGCCGAATCGAGGGCGCCTGCGGAACGCTGACCAGCTGGAGACGGGCCCGGGCTATCGAGTGCGGAACCCGGTCAATTCCTACGCAACGACAGAGACGATCACGCGCATCCGTGAAGGGATGGCGCGGGTAAAGGCGCACCGGGTGAACGCCCCGGACCTTGTTGTCGGCGATCTCTCGACGCGCCGTGGAGGACGCTTTCCGCCGCACCGAAGTCACCAGAACGGGATGGACGCGGATATAGCGTTCTACCAGCGGGATGCGGGCCGTGTGTGCCGACTGGTAGCCGCGACGCCTGAGACCCTGGACGTCGAGCTGAACTGGTACCTGTTCCGGACGTGGATCGAGGAGAGTGCGGTGCAGTTCATCTTCGTGAACTACGAGTTGCAGGAGCCCCTGTACGAGTACGCGCAGGCACGTGGTGCCAGCGACGAACAGCTGGAGGAGTGGTTCCAATATCCCCGCGGAAGAAACAGCTCGCGCGGGATCATTCGGCATGAGCCGGGGCACGACGATCACTTTCACGTGCGCTTTCGCTGAGGACGCGCCTTCAGGTCGTCGTGTCGCT
Organism: bacterium; assembly: GCA_030427825.1. Taxonomy (GTDB): domain Bacteria; phylum Myxococcota_A; class Bradymonadia; order REDH01; family REDH01; genus JAUICO01. The sequence goes on from JAUICO010000039.1 coordinate 6,795, forward strand.
GCGAGCGAGAATCGCCTGAATCTCTTCGAGGGAGCCTGAGTCGGACGCTCGCGCATCACGGCTTGTGGCCAGCTCGCCGAGGCGTTCGTTCGCCTTGCGCAGCTGTTCGACAGCCGTGTGCGCGATGAGCGCCTGGAAGCGAAACGCGAAGTGCGAGCCGCTGTTGAAGAGCATCTCGAAGTCTTCGTTCGAGAGGCGAAGCAGGTGCACGGCGGACATCGCACGGCATGTCGCTGAGCGAGGTCCGGCGTCGACGAGGGCGATCTGCCCGAAGAGCTGGTTTTCGCCGAGGGTTGCTACGTAGCGCTCCGAGCCGCCGGCGTTCTTGTACACGCCGACCTCCCCCGACAGGACGAAGTAGCAGCTGTCGCCCTCGGCTCCCTCCGTCACGATCTCCTCGCCGGGGGACGCACGCACCTCGTGCATGACCATGGTGAGGAGGGCGAGTTCCTTGGGTCGCAGGTCTGCGAAGACAGGCATGCGCTTGAGGCGTGCGGTAATGCGTGGGTCGGCCATTGCGCTATGACTCGCTGCTGGAGGACCACAGTCGGCTCAGAATGCGGCGCAGTGCGTTCTCGTCCGGTTCCGCCGCCCGGGCGCCGGTGACACCGGCGGGAGCCTCGGGCTCGGTATGTGCGAGCATGTCTTCGATGCGCTCGTTTACGCCGCGTATTCGGCTGCAAAGGACGCGGGACAGAGAACGCAGGACCTTGTGAGCGCTTGCGCTCAGGTCTTCGCGAAGCGCCATGAACTCGTCATGGCCGATCTCGACGACGGTGACGTCGTCTTCGGCGCGCGCGTTGGCAGAACGAAGGTCAGGCTCGATGAGCGAGAGTTCGCCGAGAATCTCGTGCGCACCGAGGGTGACGAGCGGAACGCCGGCGTCACGTGTGCCCAGGTAGATCGCGACGTGACCGCTGGCGATCACCATGGCGCTACGGCCGCGGTCGCCCTGCGCGAAGATATCTTCGCCTGCCGCGAAGTTGCGCAGGGACGAAATCGATGCGATCTCATCGATCTCGTTGTCGCGCAGGCTCGCAAACAGGGGGGTCGCGCGCAGCGTTGTTGCTATGTCCGCAGCGGTCACCGAATCCCGGATACAAATGGGCCGAACGTCCATCCACAGCAGGATCGCAGACGACTGGCCGAATGGCGCCGAGCCTATCACCGAGCCGGTCAAAACGAAACTGTGCGCTGCGGACTCCCGGCTGAGCGCCGCCGCTGCTCTCGCTCTGCTGGTGAGTGCCTGTGCTTTGTGGCCCGCAGCGAGCACGTTCGCGCAGGAGCGACTTCGGGACGACGAGCGCGGCGCATTGCGGCAGGCGCCGGTGGACTTCGCCGCGCTGACGGAGCGTTTTCTTGTCGACTATGAGATCGCCTCAGGCCCGGCTGAAGTCGAGCTCAGCGAGGGCCGTAGGCAGCAGAGCGCCGTGCCGGTAACGCCGGGCGCCTGCTACGCTGTGGCAGGCGTTGCCGACGGGATCGAGGACCTGGATATCGTCGTTCGAGACGAACGTGGAATCGTCGGGCGCGATACCAGCCGCGACGCGTATCCCGTGGCTGAATTCTGCGCCCGCGAGGGCAGTGTGCAGATCTCGGTGAACGCCTTCGAGGGATCAGGCTCGGCGACCTACGGCGTCTTCGTAGAGCCGAACTCCAGAGAGGCGGCCCTCGGCGACGGCTCTGAGCTCGAGAACCGCATGGGCCATGCGGCGCGCCGCGCGTTGCCGAAGTGGGCGCCACTTACTGAGATTGCGGTTGCCGACTACGCGCTCGCGGGGATTCGCTACTTTGAATTCGAAGCACCACCAGGCTGTTATGCCTGGCTGGCGACGGCTTCGGCAGGGGTCAGTGACGTGGACCTTATTGTTATGCGTGACGGCGTCGAGATCGGCGCTGATTTCGGCCTGAACACGACACCGTTGGTCGTCGAGTGCAGCGATGCGCCGGGGACGCGGACGCTGAGACTCGCGGTAACCCGTGGAACCGGCAGCGCAGCGGTTCAGGGTTGGTACGATGCGGCCGCCGACGCTCGAGAGCGGCGCCGCCTGCGACGAGCTCGGGGGCCGGAATCACCCGTGGGAACGTCGAACCGCGCGCCGGCGCACACAGGGGAGGCTACCAGTCAGTGACCTTGTAGTCCTTGAGGAATTGTCCCCAGATGTGGGTCCCGGTCGACAGCCCTGAGAATATCGGATCGACAATGCGTGCCGCGCCGTCGACGATATCGAGCGGCGGATGAAAGCGATGCATTTCGCGCTTCATGACGGCCAGCTGTGCCGGGTCCTCATCGGTAACCCAGCCGGTGTCGACGCAATTCATGTGGATGCCGTCCTCGATGTAGTCCGCGGCTGAGGTGCGGGTCATCATGTTGAGCGATGCCTTCGCCATGTTCGTGTGCGGGTGCCGGTCGGTCTTGAAGACGCGATAGAACTGTCCCTCCATCGCAGACACGTTCACGATGTGCTTATCGGCCGTAGGTACTCGCTGCATCAGCGGCTTGAGGCGCGCGTTGATGATGAAAGGTGCGACGGCGTTTACGAGGTGCACTTCGAGCAGCTCGACAGCGGAGACTTCATCCAGCTTGAGGCGCCAGCTGTTGACTGTTCGCAGATCCACCTGCTGCAGGTCGGCGTCGAGCTGACCGGCCGGGAAGAGGTGGTCGCCGCCTTCGCTGTCTTCGGGCAGGAACGCGACCTGCGAGAGCTCGGCAGCACGGCGGCCAGGCGAGGTGATCGCTGCTTCGCGCTCCACATTGTCGTTCCGCACGAGGGTCGCCGAGTCCGTGCCGAGCAGCGTCTGCGCCCGCGGCTCCAGCTCGCGGTCGCCGAGAAGCTCCCGGTCCATCAGGTGCGCATAGAAGCCGGGCGGTCTGCGTACGGTCTGGCAGGCATTGTTGATGATGAAGTCGAGGCGCGGCAGGGACCGTAGGAGGTGGCGGCACAGCGCCTCTACACTCGGTGTGTGCCGAAGATCGATGCCGTGGATGTGCAACCGGTCACGCCAATCGTCAAAGTCGGCTTCGGTGGCGTAGCGACGCGCCGCGTCTCGCGGAAAGCGGGTCAGCGCGACGACTCGGCAGCCGGCGCGCAGGAGCATGATCGCCGCCTGGTAGCCGATTTTGACGCGTGCTCCGGACACGACCGCGACGCGGTCGCTCAGGTCCGCCGTGGGCTCCCGCTTCGCGTAGTTAAAGTCGCCGCACTCGATGCACATCTGGTCGTAGAAGAAGTGCACCTCGGTGTGATCCTTTCGGCAGCAATAGCAGCTGCGCACACGGTTGGTGTTGCCGATTCCCTCTGACGACGCGGCATCGTCAGGAGCGCCCGGCGCCCCTGCGTCGTCGAGCCGCTCCGTCGCTTCCTGGGAGGTGTGGAGCGAGCGTCGCCGCGGCGTTTGGAAGATGGGATTGTCCCGCAGGGTACGAATTCCTGTTGTATCAAGGAGCGCCTGATCGGCGTCGCGCTCGCCGGCGAACTTCTCCTTGCGCCGCCGCCGGGCGAGCACCTTTCGCGCAGCGCGGTCCGGGCGCGAGACTTCGCCGGCGGCCTTCAGCAGCTCTTGCGCCATCGCTCGGTCCACCTCTGCGAGCAGCCCGCGATCCGCGGCGATCTCCTGCAGCAGCACCGTGGCCGCGACGAGTCGTGCTGGAATGTCTGCCTTCGTATTGGAGTCTGAGCCGGACACGTTGGGATTCCGTGGTAGATATGGCATTGCACACGCGAGCGCGGCGCCGACTTTCACAGGTGCGGGAATCGCGCAACGCGTGTGACGGTTGCCGAGGCTGCAACGGAGGGATGAAGTGAAGAATCGGGCACCCGTCAGAACAGTGGGCGTCAGCGCCGAATCGAAGTGTTTCGGAATGGTCACGGTCTCGTTGATGCTGATCGCCGCCGGCTGTGGCGGCGCCGAGCGATCTCGAAGCGTCGAGGTGATGTCCGAGGGAGGCCCGCAGTTTGAGCAGTCTGCGATCGCAGTGTCGTCGACGGAAGTCTCGGTGCTGGTGATGCGCGAAGAGTGCGTCGCCGAAGTCATCCCGGACCCATCGCGTCGCGCCGAGCGAATCACCGCGAACGTGCTTCGTTTCGCCGGGAGTTTTGCTGCGACGTCGGTGCTCACAAGCGCGCTCAGCGAGTCCGCGCGGGGGCGCTATGAACTGGACTCGACTCCTCTTGAGCACGAGACCTTCATCCAGCACCGCGATGACGGCCCTCTGCCCGACGAGAACACATGGCGGCGTCTGCCGTCGACGGCGCAGGTCGTGGAGGTCAGCCGCAGCTGTACCAACGTGCCGGCTGCGGATTCGTGGGTCCGCGTTCGCCTCGATGGGGAGCCGATTCAGGAGCTGCTTCTGGACGGCGACGGCCGTGGGACCGTGACAGTACCTGACGGACGCTCTGTTACCGACCTGGTCTTTGAGCATGTCGACACCGGCGCACGTTTCAGCGCAGCACCGGCGTCGGAGTAGCTACGTGCGGGCCTGAGACCGCAGGCCGTCGCGATGATTCTCGGCCGGAAGTCTGCTCAGTTTGACGGCGGCTTACAGACTCCGTCGATGCACTGGTAGTTGGTACCGGCGCAGCCTGCTGCGGTGCTGCAGAGCTGCGCGCACACACCGTCGTCATGGCAGGTCTCGCCGGGCTCTGTGCAATCGCTGTCGAAGAGGCACTGCGAGGGCAGGCAGAGGCCAAACTCCGAGGTCCCCAGGAAGATGTTCCAGTTGCACTGCTCGTCGAAGCCGCTGCAATCGCCGGCGTTTCGTCGGCAGTAGTCGACGCAGTAGTCACCGTCCGAGAAGGCGAAGCAGCCTACACCGTCGGTACAGAGCGAACCTGTCGACGAGCATGTGTCGCCGTTCGAGCCACCAATCGCCGGTGCACAGATGCCCTGTGCGGAGTTGAAGAGGTCGCAGGCCTGGCCGCCCGGGCACTGGCCGCCGCTGCCCCATACATCGCAGAATTGACGGCAGGTGCCGGTGGTGGTGCCCTGTGTGTCGGTCTGACAGAAGTGGTTCGCGCTGCAGGTTCCTGCCGCGTCCGTTGCGCCGGTGTCGCAGCTCGCGCCCGGCGAGAGGTTGCCTGCGGGGAAGCAGGTGCCGGTGTTGTTGCGCAGCAGGATGCAGGTATCGCCGCCGCACTGCGATGTGCCGGTTGCGCCGGTCGTTGTGCACTCTGCGGGAGCGCAGAAGTCGATGTCGTTGGTTCCATCCGACGCGCTGCTGCAGTAGGTGTTGGCCGGGCAGGCCGGATCAAAGAAGACCTCGGTGCACTTCTTGTAGAGCAGCGAGTTCGTCGTGCCTTCCAGAAGGATGCAGTAGTACTCACCTTCGTCGCTGAAGACCTCACCCTGCGGAAGGGTGCAGGCGGCGCCCTGGCTGCCGCCGCAGCCGCCCTGTTGCACGATGCAGGTGCCATCGACACAGCAGGCGCCGGTAAAGCACTGACTGTCCACGGTGCACGTGGTGCTGTTCGGAGCGCAGGTCCCGTTGGTGCAGCTCTGGCCGACGGGACAATCCGATGAGGTGGTGCATCCTGTCGTGCCGGTGTCATCGCCTGTACCGGTGTCGTTGCCCGTGTCCGGTACCACGCCGGTGTCACCCACGGCTGTATCAATACCGACGTCCAGGCTCCCGCCGGTGTCATTGGTGTTGCCGGTGTCCCCGCCGGGTCGCGATGAACGAACGCACTCGCCGCTGATACACACCTGTCCTGAATCGCATTCCGCGCTTGATGTGCAACCGTCGTCGTCAGCACCTGCAGCGCAGGCGCTGAAGGCTGCGCAGGCCAGGACAAGACAGAGACTGAGGAGGGGCGTGTAGTTCTTCATAGCAGCGTGCTCACCGGCCGAAGCGCGGAAGCGCCTCAAGACAAGGGATGCCGCATCTAGCGCCCAACCCGCCCTTCGATCCAGCGAAAACTCAGCCTTCGTCTGTGTCTGTGGGCTCAACAGGAGTTTCTTCCTCTGCCGCCGCAGCCCCGCCGGTCGAGTCCGCAGGCTCAGCGTGTGCGGCCAACGCAGCTGCCATCGGGTTCAATGTCCCCTCATCATCCCACGCGCGCGGCTGCTCGGCTTCGAGCCTGGCGGCGATCGCCTTGATTGACACGTCAAGGCGGCGGCGCTGCCGCTCGGCGGCGATCGTCATCACTTCGACTTCCTGGTCGATGCGAAGGGCGCTTCGAATGCTCTCGACGCGGTCGCTCGAGATCTCAGAGATGTGCAGTCGGCCTTCAAGACCAGGGGCGATCTGCAGAAAGGCTGCACTCTCGGTGAAGCGAGTCACGCGGGCGGTGTAGATGCTTCCGATGCTGATTTTGTCGCCGGCCTCGTCCCACGGGTCAGAGCTGAGTTGCTTGACGCCGAGCGCGACGCGTTGACGGTTGACGTCGAGCTCCAGGAGCTTCACCTCGATCTCGTCACCGATGGCGTATGGGTGCACATCCGAGGGCTTCTCCGGGCGTCCTTCCCAGGTAAGGTCCGAGATGTGGCAGAGCCCCTCGACACCCTCAGCGATTGAGACGAAGAGTCCGTAGTCTTCGATGCGTGTAATGGTTCCGGTGACTGTCGAGCCGACCGGCGTGGACTCAAGGAGCGTGTTCCACGGGTTCACTTCGACCTGGCGAATGCTGAGCGAGACGCGCTGCGTTTCCGGGTCGACCTTCAGGAGGCGGACGCGCACAGCCTGTCCGACTTCCAGGATCTCCGACGGGTGTCCGGGGCGTTCGGTCCAGCTCAGTTCCGAGATGTGGCAGAGCCCTTCGATGCCCGTCGCCAGCTCTACGAAGGCTCCGAAATCCGTCAGCGACTTGACGCTTCCTTCATAGATTTCGTCCGGCGTGAAGGCGGCGAGGACTTCGCGTTGGGCATCGATGAGCATTTCCCGGCGCGAGAGTCCCACGCGGCCCTTGTCGGCGTCGATCGAGATAATGCGGAAGGGCAGCCTGTCACCGACCGAGATGATGTTGTCCGGTGTGTCGACGTGCTGGAGCGAGAGTTCGGAGACATGGCAGAGGCCGTCTGTGCCGCCGATATCGACGAAGGCTCCGAAGGGCTGGATACGGCGAACGGTGCCTTCGATGGTCTGTCCGACTTCGAGGGTCGCAAACAGTGCGGCGAGCTGCGCTTTCTGTTCGATGCGGGCGTCCGCACGTCGGCTCAGCACAAGCTGTGCGGTCTGCTCGTCGAACCCGATCACGTCGAAGTCACGCTCCTCGCCGATCAGGTCGAAAGCCTGCTCCTTTCGCACGCCGGCTTCGCGTCCGGGCACAAGGCAGCGTCGGCCGAGGAAGTCTGCAGCAAGGCCGCTGCGGGTAACCAGATTCAGTCGTGCAGAAACACGGCCGCCGTCGTCAGCGAGGCTGCGCAGCTGCTCGTACTCTTCGAGGAGCGCGATCTTGCCCACAGATACCTGCCACACTTCGTCGTCGATCTGCGCTTCGATCAGGACGCTGACGTCGCTGCCTTTGACGAGGTCGAACTCGCCGCCGATGGGGCGGGCGTCTTCGACACGCGTGATGCCGAGGTGGCCGTTGGGGAGGCGAAACTGCACGACCCCGTCGTCGACCGATTCTGCCTGCGCCTGCTGTATCGAGCCGATGGGGTAGTGCCCATCGTCTTCGGCTTCGATCGCCCTGCCGACGAGCGCGTCGAGCTCTTCGTCGGCAGCGGGCAGAGTGTAGGTGAGGTTTGGCTGTACGTCTGTCATGGATCGCTCCGTGGGCTCGGCCAGGTGGTGGTGCCGGCCCCGGCGGGGCCTTTGTGCACCGTTCCTGTGAACACGAGCCGTTGCTCGCTGGGGCGCGCGCGTGGTAATCGGCTCTGAGCGCGCCGGTCAAGGCGTGGGGGGCGTATTCGGCTTCCCGCGACACTGGAGATGCGCGCATTCCGGCGTTTTCTGCCGGCCAACGACAACTTTCGAACGATGGCAGTCGCGCACTTCAGGAAGTGCGGGCGCACCTATACTCGCGAAAATGTGCGGGTGTACTACAGAGGCGTGCGATGATCGGTGCAGCTAGGCACATTCAGGTTTTCTCAGGGTCTGAGGGCGTCGAAGGGTTCAAACTTACGGGGCGTGCCCGGGAAGGCAGCGGCCTTGTCAGGATCTGGCTGCGGCGTGCGAACCCGTGGGACCGCTACCTGAATCCCCGACTGGACAGCGAGAAGTGGGACGTTCGCGCGTACCAGAAGCTCGACTCCGCGTTCGCGTTCGTGCCGGAGTTCAGCATCCCCGATCTGGAGTGGATCGCAGAAAGCTACGAGTTCACAGAGGGCGGCGAACAGCTCGCTTCGTTGTCGGCGAACGGTGACCCGGTACACGATCGGGTGCTGGCGTGGGCTCGTGGCGTCACGGGCGCCGGTGAGCTCGCCGCAGCGCCGCCGGTCAGCCCGGCAGCTCCGCAGACGCGAACCTGGGATGGTCCGCGGATGCCCGTTCAGCGTCTTGCGCCGGAGTCGGCGGCACCGATCCCGACAGCCGACGTAGCACAGACACCGATCCGCTGGACCGCGCCTCATTCTGTGGTCCGGTCGGAAGCTCCAGTGTCTGACGCGCCGGCCCCGGTGGCGTCGGTTGCAGAAGAGGTCGTCCCGGTCTCGGAGGTCTCGGAATCGGCTGCAGCAGCGCCCGCGCCGGAGGCGTCCGCCGCCGCTGGCGTAGCCGATCTCAACGTAGCCGATCTCGATCTGGGGGATCTGGACCTGGGAGACCTGGACCTCGCGCCGGAGCTCGTCGACGAGGTCGTCGCCGAAGAAGAGGCGGCGAACGCGGCGCCCGCAAGTGCACAGGACCTGCCCGGCGACGACATGGAGGCCGAGAAGACGCGGGTTGCGCAGGTCAGCGGTCGCACCATCGCGCTGGGCGCCGAAGACACCACCGATGACGAGGCCGCCGATGGCGCGAGCGACGCCGGCCGACCGGGGATCGGAGCGACATCCGAGGTGGAGATCGTTACCTCTGACTTTGAGATCGTTGAAGAAGCGCCCCGGCGCGCGCCCGGCCGCGCCGTAGAGTCGGACGCTGCCGACGCCCTCAGTGAGCAGGCACGAGCCGGTCGCACCATCTCGATGACGCCGGTGCGCCTGCAGCGAACGGTGATGACCGCGTTCGAAGAGCAGGACGATGTCCCCGAAGGCGACTTTGAGGAAGAGCCGACCCGCGTGATGGGTGTGGGCGCGGCCAATCGGGTAGCCGCAGCGAAAGCTGCCGAGAAGGACGCCGCAGACAACGCCGCCGCCACTGCACAGGAAGCACCGCATACGGCGACCGGCACGATCGCAATCTCGCCAGTCAGAGTGGACGCCCAGGTAGCGAACCGTGCGAAGTCCAGTCGATCGGATGACCTGCGAGCCCGCCTCGCGAAATCTCGCAAGTCGCGCAAAGACTGAGCAGCTACGAGGTCGCGCGCCGGGAACCGCAGTTGGCGGAGGCGCCGCTGTGTACCGCGGTATCGCCGCGCGCGCACAAGGTTCTTGCGTGGCGGTCGAGCGTGCGCACAATCGGAGCACCCCGCCGGGAACCGTCGCACGTTGCTGGTGTCAGAGTGACTCTGGTATCTGAAAGGAATCCGACAATGCTCGCAAGGGGATGTCATGGAAACTGTAGTTGTATCGTGTGCGGGACTCCGTAGGGGCTTCGCAGATCGCGGTCGGTTGGGCGTATTGGGCGCGCTGGTCTTCGCCTGCGCAATCTCTGTCGCAGGCGCGGCGTCTGCTGACGGGCTGCCCCTGGGCTGGTCCTTTGATCAGACCGACAACGAGGTGCGATTCACCGTGACGACGGAGTACCTGCTCGAAGACCTTGAGGCCGAAGTCAGGCGCTCCGGCAGCAGCCGCAGATGGCGCTTCAGCGAGTCACGGCTGCGCCCGGGTGAGGCCTTTGAGTTCTCGATCCCGACGCCCGACAGTCATGGCGAGTATACGCTGACGATCAGCGGCGAGTACGAGGGCGAGGACGGCGAGGTCAGCGCGGACTTCGAGCTTGGGCCTGTCGACGTCGTGGAGTTCGAGATGCAGTCCTATGCGTTGGAGGGCGCCAACCCGAGCTTTGTGATCACGATGACACAGCCGGCTGACCGCGTTGAGCTGCGCGTCATCGGCGACAACGGCGAAGTGATTCTGGAGCGGGCCACGCCGTTCTCGGGTGCGGACGCCGGATCGCCCCTGCGCGTCGGGTGGTCGCAGCCCCCGGGCATCGGACTGCTGGCGTTTGATGTTCGCGCATACAGCACCAGCGGCAGCTACAATTCACGCCAATATGTGCCGTGGCACCTCGACGGCGAAGTTCGAGATCTGAACTTCGAGTTTGGCAGCGCCGAGATTCAGGAGTCGGACCGTGCGCGCCTTCGCGAAGCGGCACGGCAGCTTACGGAGGTTGCGAGCCGGGTGGATGAGTGGATCGACGTGAAGCTGTACGTCGCCGGCTACACGGATACTGTCGGCGCCGCCTCGTCGAATCGTCGGCTTTCGCAGCAGCGGGCTCGATCGATCGGCGAGTTCATGCGCGGCGAGGGTTTCCGCTGGCCCATATTCTACCAGGGGTTCGGTGAGGCGGTGCTTGCGGAAGAGACGGCAGACGGCGTGGAAAACGCGGAGAATCGCCGCGCAATCTACACCATTCGACACGCAGCGCCTGACGGCGACCCCTCGATGCCCGGCTCCAACTGGCATGCTCTTCGCTGATGCGGTGCAGACATCCATGGGTACGCCGCTGCGGATGATGCTGTGCGCGGGTCTCGCCCTGTGCGCCGGGTGTGTCCGACCTGCGGCGGTCGATGGGCAGCCGGAAGTCGGGCTCGACGATGTTGTTCGATGGTTCGTAGTCGCAGACGGTGCCGAAGCGGTCGTTGCGAGGAACCAGACACTTCGTGACCGGAGCTCGTCGTCCACTGCTCGGCACGAGATTCGCTCTGAAGAGACCGTAAGGCACCGACTTCTGCGGCGTCACGCAATTGATGCCGGCACCTTTGCTGCCGTGATTGAGGTGGGTCACGACGGCGTGTTCCGCAGGCTCGGCAGTCAGTGGACGCAGCTCGCCGCGTCACCGCCTGTGGCAGGAGACGTATTCAGCGGCGTCTTTGAGCGCGGTGAAGACGGCGCCTCGATGCAGTGGACCTCTCGCTCTGAAGCGGTCCCGGCCGATGATCTCTGTCTTACGCTGATTCTCGAGTCCGTCGCGCGTCCCGGCCTCCCGCGAGGTACGGAAGCGACGGGCGCGAGTGCGGTCATGCCGACTCGGAGCGAAGAACGGTGGCTGGTATGCCGCGACCGGGGCCTCGCCGAGATCGAGAGCCGCGACGAATTCGAAGACGGAAGTCGCGTGGTCTCGGTGCGGGTCGAAAGCCCGGGGAATCTGAGCTATTGAAGCACTTATATAACTATCACTTATATAACAGAATAATGAAGTGATAGAATCATCACCATCAGGTTGCAGCTCGCGTGATACACAATCGGCGCGATGATGCCGTCGGTCTTTTCTCGCAGAAACCCGAACGCCAGTGACGGAAAGAATACGGCGAAGCGGCTCGGATCGAAGCCAACGAGGAAGTGGCCGAGCCCGAAGGCGAGAGAGACAAGAACAATGGGCGTGGTGACGAATAGCGGTCCGATCTGCAGGCGCCTGCGACCGATCGCTTCGCTCAATCGTTCCTGCAGGTACCCGCGATAAAAGAACTCTTCGGGCAGGGCGACGAGTAGAACCTGTACGAGCACCGCGATGAGCAGCCAGCTGAGGTTGACCGGTACTCTGAGGCCCCCGTCTCGCCACAGTCTGGCGGGCGGCGGTCCCGCCATCGAGCCGGTTCGATAGCTGTCGCGCTCAACGGCTACGCCGTCGACTGCAGCCTCAATGTGATACTCGCCGCCGGCGACCATGCGGAAACTCGCAGACACCGGCCGCGGGATTCGTCCCTGCAGGGACCACTCCTTCGTCTGCTCATCGACGCGGCCGCGATTCGGAACCTGTTGTATCGGAAGATCACCGCTAAGGCGCAGTTCCCAGGGACCTTCACGGGGATCCCACTCAATGCGTAGCAGGGAGTCGATGGTGCTGACCCGCAGCTCGCCGGGCAGCAGCTCACCGCCAAGATCGGTGAAGCGGTCCGAGGGCCGTGACCACGACGTGTTCTCGAGATCCAGCTGGTATCCTGCTGCCTTCGTCACCCACAGGTGGTAGCCGGGGATGAAGAAGAGCAGGGTGACCAGAGTCGCGCCGAGTCCCCACTTCAGCCCCTCTGCAACACGGGTGAGCTTCAGGCCGTACTCTGCGTCGCTGCGTCCTCGCCGTGCGAGGACAACGATCGGCAGGAAGAGGAAGACGGCGGCAACCAACGCGAGCAGATTGTTCCGAATCGGCGGGACGGACCAGGAAATCAGGTCCAGACCGGCGACGGCGATCGCCGAAACGAAGAATACTGTGACCACCTCGGCGACTGTGCCGTTGTGGCCGGCCCGCGGCGCCGAGCCTGTATCACCCTGAGGGACCTGGTCGTCTGATGTCACTGCCGTGGATCCCTGCAGGCGCAATGGTATGCCGCTCGCTCAATCCTATCTCGCGATTTCGGCGATCGCTTCCTGGCTGGCTGCGGCGAGTCTGTACAGGGTGTAGACGTGTGCGCGGTGTACTGTGCGCGCATCGGCGAGGGCCAGGCGGGCTACGAAGACCTGATTCTGGGCTGCGTCGACCTCCAGGGCACCGGCTGCGCCCAGCTGCAGGGCCTCGCGCGTCAGCTCGAGGTTCAGCTCGGCGAGCTCAAGCTCAGAGGCCGCGTTTGCGATGGTGATTCTTGCGCTCTCGGTCTCGAGCCAGGCCGCACGCAGCTCGCTCCGAACCGTGTCCTCGACCTGTTCTCGTCGCGTCTCGTTCTGAGACCGGGAGATCTCTGCGCGTCGTCGGTCGCGGCTTCGGGCGCCACCGTCGAAGATGTCCCATGATGCGATGACCGCAATATTCCAGGTAAAGGCTTCGCCGCCGAAGCTTGACGCGCGCTGTAGGGCGGCGTTGCCCTGAGCGATCACTGTAGGGTGAAAGCGGCTGCGGGCCTCGCGTGCTCTTGCTTCGTCGAACTCGATAGCGAGATCGGCGGCCTCAAGATCGGGTCTCTCACTCATCGCGTACTCGATCAAAGGGTCCACCGTGGCCGGCACCGGGAGATCCGGCGGCTCCTCGACGTCGAAGTCGGGATCGATGTCGAGAAACGCGGCCAGGGCCTGGATCGAGAGCTGGTACGCGAGACGGGCGTTCTCAACCTGTCGCTGTGCGCCCAGGCGGCCGATCTCAGCGCGTCGCTGGTCGAAGGTCGTGCCGGTTTGCGTTTCGACGGCTGCGCTCGCACGCAGGTACGTGAGCTCAGCGGTAGCAAGGTTCTCTTCTGTGATGCGAACCATTGTCTGCTGTCGAACGGCTCCGAAGTAGTAGTTGCCGAGTGCACCCTTGAGTTGCATCTCGGTGATCGCCACGGAGTTGCGTGCGCGCGCGTCCTGCAGGCGGGCGATCGCGAGGCCGGGAAAGGCGCGCCCATCATAGAGAATCTGCGAGGCCGTGGCAGAGAGCCGTACGTCGTGGCGATAACGGACCGTGATGTCCTGGCCGGGCTGACCGGCGAGCTCCCTCGCGTCGAAAGCGTCCGGGTTGTCTGCAAAGAACTGCTGCAGGTCCGGGTCGTTGTCGTAGACCGAATCCAGATATGGCGAGAGGGGTGCGTAGGTGTTGGGCTGTGTGAGCGCGATCGCGGAGTCGTTGAGCGTGTATTGACCCGTGACGTTCAACGTCGGTGCGAACACAGAGCGCGCCTGGTCACGGTAGATTTCCGCGTCTTCGATGGAGCGCTGTGCAATGCTGATGTCACGATTTGTCTCGAGCATCATGTGGTACGCCTCTTCGTACGAGAGGACCCGTTGTGCAGACGCGTTGTCCGCGACGAAGGCGGCAAAGAGCAACGCACACATGGCTGTGGTGTTTGCCGTGTGCTGCGTCCATGAGTGTGTTCTTCGTTGCGCTGGTGTGTGATTGGCTGCACGTTGCTTCATGCGCCGACTCCTTCGCCCGGCTGTCCGGGGTTTGTTTGCAGTTCTCTTGCCGAGAGCGCCGGCGTTCCAAGAGGGGAAGTGCGCAATGCGGCTGACGGTTGGGTCCTTGTTTGTGTCACGGCTGCGGTCGGCTTCGGCGAGGTACCGATCAACGACTTGAAGAGATCAGAGATTTTCTGCAGCGCCACGTACAGTGAGGGCACTACGACCAGAGTGAGCAGCGTGGCGACTGCGAGGCCACCGACCACCGCGTTCGCCATCGGCCCCCACATTTCGACGGACATGCCGCCGGGGACGATCTGGAATCGTTTGGCGTCCAGAGAGATTCCAATCACAGTCGGTATCAGCGACAGAATGGTCGTGATCGCTGTCAGCAGCACCGGCCGCAGTCGCACCATGCCGGCGGTCACAACCGCCTCGACGAGCTCAATCCCGCGGTCACGTAGCTGGTTGATGTAGTCTACAAGCACGATCGCATTGTTCACCACGACGCCTGCCAATGAGATCACACCGACGCCGGTCATGATCACACTGAAGGGGAGCTGGCGCGCATAGAGAATCAGCAACACGCCGATGAGCGACAGAATCACCGAGGCGAGAATGATGGCCGGCTGAATCACTGAGTTGAACTGTGTGATGAGCACGAGGCCGATCAGGAAGAGGGCGGCGAGGAAGGCCTTGGATAGAAACGCCTGCGCCTCCTCCTGCTCCTCATTCTGGCCCGTGAACTTCAGCTCGAAACCCGGCGGCGGCTCGACTTCTGCTTCAATCGCTGCCTGTGCGGCGGCGAGAACGACGTTTGCGTTGGCGCCTTCCACGACATCGGAAGACACCGAGATGACCCGTTCACCGTCGATGTGGCGAATGGATCCGTACCCCTGCTGTACGGAGACATCGGCGATTTCGGATAGCGGGATTCGGTCGCCATTCTGCGTCGCTACGCGCAGGCGGCCCACGTCCTCGACCCGACTCCGGTGCTCTTCTGCAAGCTGCACCACAATGTCATGTTCGTCGTCGGCTTCGCGAAACACCGAAGCGATGTTGCCGTTGATGGCGCTGCGAACGGTATCCGCTACCGTGAACGTGTCGATGCCCAGCAGGGCTGCCGATTCTCGATCCACGTTTACGTTGACTTCGGTGCGCCCGACTTCGATGTCGGAGACCAGGTCGGCAACGCCTTCGACACCTTCCATGATGCCGTAGACTCTCGCCGAGAGCTCTTCGAGAATGGTCTGGTCGTCGCCGACAATTTCGATCACAACCGGGTCACCCTGCGGAGGTCCACCGGCTTCAATGAGCACTTCGAATTCGACGGCCGGGATGGTGTCGAGGTGCTCGCGGAGTCGCGCGAAGAACTCGTTCACCGTCTCATCCATTTCGTTTGCGTCGACAAACTCAACGCTCACACGTGAACGATGCGACTGCGTTCCACCACCGCCGGCGGTGGCATCGTTGCCGCTGCCCACAGCGGCGACGATGCGATCAACGATGGGCTGCTCAAGGAGAAACTGCTCGACGCGACGTACCGCCGCGTTGCTTGCGTCGACGCCGGCGCCGTCGGGAAGGTTGACGTTGATCTTGAAGCGCTCCGGAGTCATCTGCGGGAAGAATTCGGTGCCGGTACCCGCACTCATGAACAGCATTCCGGAGCCCACAAGGGCGGCGAACGCGAGCCCGATAACCGCCGCGTTTGCCGGAAGCGTCGAGACAGACCAGCGCAGCGTCTTCGAGTACGCACGGTAGAGCAGATTGTCGGGGAGCGACGCAGCTTCGTCGTCCGGGTCGGAGTCCAGATCGATGTCTTCTTCCGCGATTCGCATGAAGCGCGCACACAGCACAGGGTTGATTACCAGGGCTACGAACAGGCTTGCGCTCAACACGATGATCAGCGTGATCGGCATGTATCGCATGAACTCGCCCATGATGCCGGGCCAGAATGCCATCGGCAGGAAAGCAAACACGGTGGTCGCGGTCGATGCGATTACCGGCCACGCGACCTCTGCTACAGCCTCCCTCGCAGCGGTCTCATAGTCGGTGCCATTGCTGGCGTGCCGATAGATGTTCTCCACAACAACGATGGCGTTGTCGACGAGCATGCCCAGCGCCAGAACGAGGCTGAAGAGCACGACGATGTTCAAGGTAATGCCGAGCGCCGCCAGGACCGCAAAGCTGATCAGCATCGAGAACGGGATCGCGGTGGCAACAAACATCGCCGTGCGCATGCCACCCCGCTTGTCGAACAGGAATCCGACCACCATGACGATCGTGATCAATATCCACGGGTTGATCGGGATCCCGGCGGCGCCACCTGCCAGAAGCCCCAGCGCTACGAACGCCCCGCCGGCGCCGAGTGTGAGGAGGGCGACGCGCCAGCCGCTGAAGAAGAACAACAGCACGATGAGTACCAGCAGCAGGCCGGTGAGGATGTTGTTCTCCAGCTCCTCAAGCTGGCTGCGGATCACACCGCTGACGTCGTCCATGACGCTGAATGAGACGATGTCCGCGTACTGCTCGTCATAGTCACCGAGCAGGGCGTTGATTTCGTCTGTGATGCGGATGATGTTCTCGCCGGTGCGGCGGGTCACAACGACCGTCACGCAGTTGACGCCGTTGAAGCGCGAATATGTGGACATCTCTTCAAAGCCGTCGACGACGGTCGCGACGTCTCGCACATACACGGCGTCGCCGAACTCCTCTTTGACGACTACACCTTCGATATCCCGGACCGCTTCAAACTCCCCCGGAATGCGTACCAGCCAGGTCATCTCGCCAACATCTACCGAGCCGCCGGGAACGTTCAGGTTCTCGGCCTGAATCGCGGCGGTCACGTCTGAGAGCGTGACATTGTAATATTCGAGCAGCCAGGGATCCGCCTCGATACGGACTTCGCGCTCGACGGTGCCGACCGTACGTACGTCGAGAATGCCTTCGATGTTCTTGATGTCGTGCTCGAGCTGTTCGGCCACGCGGGACAGCTGCACCGCGCCGATTTCGCCGCTCAGCGCGATCGTCATGATCGGGAAGTCGCTGAATGAAATCTCGCTGACTACCGGGTCTTCAGCGTCCGCCGGCAGGGTAGGGCGCACGAGGTCGACCTTCTCACGCACGTTCTGCAGCGCGACATCGATTTCTGCGTTGGGCGTGAACTCAATCGAGATGATGCTGGCGCCTTCCGCCGAGGTAGAGCGGATCTCCTCCACGTCTCTGAGCTGCTCGAGCTCTTCCTCGATAGGGTTCGTGATCAGCGTCTCAATGTCGGCCGGTGCGACGCCGATGTATGGCGTCGCGATCATCACGAAGGGGATCGTGATGTCGGGCTCTGACTCGCGGGGAAGGCTCGTGTATGAGAGCATTCCGGTGACCGCGAGAACAAACATCAGCACAAATATTGTGACGCGGTGGCTGATGCTCCAGTTGGTAATTCCCATAGTTCGTTCCCTGCCGCGCATGAACGCGACGTCACTGATTCAGTTGGACGTTTCGGTGTTGCTGTTTGCTTCCGGCAGCAGGTTCAGCGTGAACGACGAGCCGTAGGTTGCAGCGAGTTGTTCGGCGCAGCAGCTTCCCTGGTCGACCGTGCGCAGACGCTCGCCTTCGACGATGTCGCGCTGTCCGCGAACGACAACAACGTCACCCGCCGAGAGTCCGGATTCGACGACTGTGAAACGCCCGTAGCCGGGGCCGAGTTCAACGGGGACCGCGTGTGCGTGCGCGTCGCGCACAACAAAGACCTCGACGCTGTCGATACCCTGCACGAGCACATCGCGCGGAATCACGACCGCTTCGTCGTAGCGCTGCTTCTCGATGAACACACGGGCACGCATCCCTGCCCGAACGTTGCCTTCACTGTTGTCGATACGGATCTCGAGGGGAAAGGTACGGTTTCTCGGGTTGGCCTCAAGACCGATATCGGCCAGTTCGCCATGTACGTAGGTGTTGGTCGCCTCAATGCGAACCACCGCCTGCATGCCTTCGCGTACGTGAGCTATCTCCCGTTCCGGGAGGCCGACGCGTACCACGATCGTCGAGAGGTCCACGATGCGCCCGATGGGGACGCCGGGTGATACGATTTCGCCGGGTTCGGCGTTGCGCTCGACGACGAGGCCGCTGATGGGCGCGCGCGTTCGCGCCTGGCCGTAGCCGATGCTGGTGGTGCGCATCGCCTGCCGGGTGGAGTTGCGCTGCGCATTCAGAGAGTCGAGCTGCGCCTCTGTCGCGAGGCCGCGTTCGATGAGGCGTTCTGTGCGGCGAATCTCGGTTTCGAGGTGGTCGAGCTCAATGCGGTACTGCTCAACCTGCGAGCCCAGCTGCGAAGCGTCGATGCGCAACACCGTGGTGCCCGCTTCAACGTATTCGCCTTCTTCGAGCTCAAGGCGGGTGATGCGTCCGGGCACCTCAGCCGAGATGGTGGCTGATCGGACGCCTTCAGTGACACCGGGAATCTCGATGAAGTCCTCGAAGACAGCTGTAGTGATCGTGCTCGTCTCGACGAGCGTGGCCATGTCGATCTCTTCTTCGGTCTCGCCCTTGTCGGCTTCGTCCGGCGGCTTGCAGGCGGTGATGGCGGCGCATGCGGCAATGGCCGCCGCAATAGACAGCATCGATTTCATACAGACTTCTCTTCGTTGGCTTGCAGTGCGGCGATGACGCTCTGCAGAGATTGCGTGGGTATGGGCAGGTCATCGGTGAGCGGCGCGGCTGCCCGTGCCGCGAGCGCGTCGACAAGCTCATCGTCGACCGTGGTGAGGACGCCTTCTAAGAAGAAGAGGATAAAGGTGTTGAGGACGCCGCGGAGCATGAACACGGCCAGAGTGACGCGATCAGCGGACACCGTCAGCCCCATCTCTGCCAGCCTCCCGGCCAGCAGGGCCTGGAGCTCGGGGCTGCGCGAGAAATGATTGCGCGCGAGCGCCCCCGAGGTGGGCCCGAAGAGCGTAGAGGTCATGAACCGAATTGAGTCCGGCTCTTCGATGGCCATCGAGAAGAAGAGCCGCAGCCAGCGCGAGAACAGATCCTCAGGTGTCGCGCATCCGTCGCCGAGCACCACTGTGGCCTGGTCGCTGAACCAGGCGATGCGCTCGTTGACCAGACTCTCAAGCAATCCGTGCTTCGAGCCGAAATAGTAGTAGAGCATCGGCGGCGTGACCGAGGCCTCGGCGACAATCTGGCGTACGCTGGTGGCGGCGTAACCGCGTGTCGCAAAAAGCCGTTCGGCGACCTGCATGATGCGGGCCCGGTTGCACTCGGCGTGGCCGGTGTGATGGCCTGGTTGTTTTTCGGCGGTTGACACGAGGGTCCGGTTACCGGGCTGAGCGACAGGTTAGCGCTCGTTAAGTTTCATTACGCACTGCGTCAATCCAAAGATTAACGAACGTTAGGTAATTGTGTGATCCCGGGAGACGGAGTCGGCAACAAATCGCCATTGTGCAGGCACCGACGCCGGCGCTGAAACGGGCAGATGACCTTGAGGCCCGGGGCCGCTATGGTCGCACCTGTCACTGTTGAGACGAGGTGGCGAAGTACCGATGGTGGAGTGACCATGCGCTGTCCCCAGTGTGGTGCCGGAAACGCCGGTGGCAGTCTTGACTGCTTCTACTGCGGGCGCAGCCTCGCGTTGGCGCCGACGCCCGTACCTTCCGCTCCGATGGCAGGCCGCCGCCGAGACGAGTCGTGGCGGCTGGCGATCGCCTTTCTGACGGGGGGCCTCTATGCGCCTGTCGCCGGCCTCTACCTGGCGCGAGCCGATGAGTGGCGCAGCGGCGCAAAGCAGTCTCCGCTGCCGCCGTCGTCGCCTTCACAGAACGGGCTGATCGTGCTCGTTCTCTT
Organism: bacterium; assembly: GCA_030427825.1. GTDB lineage: Bacteria > Myxococcota_A > Bradymonadia > REDH01 > REDH01 > JAUICO01. The sequence continues at coordinate 26,640 of JAUICO010000039.1, forward strand.
TGCTGCGGTGCCCGCGCTTGTGGTCTTCGTATTCGGCTTCGCCATATCGATGGGCGACGTTCGGGACCTGGGCGGCGTCGAATCGGCGTTACTGCACGAACGGTATTTCGGCGTGCGCGGTGCGCATCGTTTCGCCTGGATCAACTGCATCGTCGCGGCGGTGTATCCCGCGATTGCCTGCACAGGAGCTCACATCAACCGCCGGTACAGGCAGCTGGCGCTTGTCGTTCATGGTGAGCAGGTAGCGTCCCAGGTGACAGTGCCTTCGTCCCAGGCGCTGTTGATCGCTGCGTTCTCGCTGCTGCCAGCCGCCCTGGTCGTGACTGCGTCCATCGCCATGTTGAAGCTGGGCTGGGCGATGTGGTTGGGTCCGCTGGGAGCGCTTTACATGTTTGCCTGCGGCGCGGCGGCACTGGCGGTCAGCTGGTACTGTGTGCGGCCGGGAATGCGCTACGCGCAGGTACCCTGAGAGCTGTGCTCAGGGCGTCCACACCGGCTGCGGTCGATCCAGACGGGCGTTGTCGATGAGACGCGTGGCACCGAATCTCACGGCGACAGCCGCGACGCAGGTCGCGTCCTCGATGATCGCGTCGCCGTAGGGTGCGACAGAGCGTGTTCCGACCACGTCGACGTAGTCGATGTCCGCGAGAGGCTCGACCTCGATTCGGGCCCGAATGACCTGCCGGAGCGCGGCGGCGCTGCGTTCGCCGCGCTGCCATGCGACACGCGCGGCTTCGAGGCTCTCGCGCAGGCTGCGCGCCTGCGCTCGCTGCTCGCCGTTGAGGTGCTTGTTGCGAGAGGAGAGGGCGACGCCGTCGGTGTCGCGTACGATCGGCATGCCTACGATTTCGAGCTGCATGTCCAGGTCGCGGACCATGCGGCGAATCATGGCAAGCTGTTGATAGTCTTTCTCGCCGAAGTATGCCCGGTCAGGGCGCACGAGGTTGAAGAGCTTGCAGACGATCGTCGCCACGCCGTCGAAGTGGCCCGGCCGAGCGGCGCCGCAAAGCGCTGAAGTCACGCCGCCGACCGTGACGGTGGTGCTGTGATCGTCGGCGTATACGGAGGGGATCTCCGGCATCCATAGGATGTCTACGCCGGCGTCGCGGCACTTCTGCGCGTCGCCTTCCGGGTCTCGAGGGTAGGAGTCGAGGTCGGCGGCTTCGTTGAACTGTGTAGGGTTCACGAAGATCGTGGCGATGGACACCTCGTTGTCTGCGGCGGAACGCTCCATCAGGCTCACGTGGCCCTCGTGGAGGAAGCCCATCGTCGGTACGAAGCCAATGCCGGCGGCTTCGTTCAGCCCCCGGCGAGCATCCAGCAGTTCTTCCCGCGTGGTGAGGATCCGCATCAGCTGTCTCCGAAGCTGTGCTCATCGTCCGGGTAGCTGCGCTGTCGAACCTCGTTGACGTAGTCGCCGACCGCGCCGCGTATCGCCCCGCCGAGCTCAGCGTAGCGCTTGAGAAAGCGCGGCTTGAAGCTGTCGTTGATGCCTAGCAGGTCGTAGCTCACCAGAACCTGGCCGCTGGTCGCGTTTCCGGCGCCGATTCCGATGGTGGGGATGCCGATGGCTTCGGTCACGGCTCTGGCGAGATCTCTGGGCACCATCTCAAGCACGATCGCGTAGGCCCCGGCTTCTTCGAGCACCTTTGCGTCCTCGATGATCGCCTCGGCTTCGTCGCCGCGTCCTCGCACGCCGAAGCCACCGAACTTGTGAACGGACTGCGGCGTCAGGCCGAGGTGTCCCATGACAGGAATTCCGATCGAGGTCATTCGCTGGATCAGGTCGGCGAAGCGGCGGCCGCCTTCGAGCTTCACCGAGTGCGCGTTGCCTTCCTTCATCAGCCTGCCGGCGTTTACGATGGCCGACTCCACACCGGTTCCGTAGCTTAGGAAGGGCATGTCGGCGATGATGTGCGCCCGTGACGCGCCCCGTGCGACGGCGGCCGTGTGGTAGACCATCTCGTCCATCGTCACCGGGACAGTGGTGTCATGCCCCTGAATCACGTTTCCGAGGGAGTCGCCGACGAGGATCGCGTCGACGCCGGCCTCGTCGATCAGCCGTGCGAAGGTGGCGTCGTAAGCCGTCACAACGGTGATCGGGGTTCCGTCTGCGTACATCGCACGCAGACTGTTCAGGGTGACGCGCTTGCTTGTCATCTGCGCACTCCATGCATCTCCCCGCGATTTGCGGGAGGCTTCGGATTCTCTCTGCCGAATGCAGCGCGACGTTCGCCGCTGCCGCTTCGGTCGTCTGAAGGCTACACACCCACCGCGCAGACGCAATGCCGCGCTGCTTGAAGGGCGCGCGGATGGGCCATAGGGGCGAGACGGCTCCTTGAGTACGAGACTCCGTCTCGCGCTCTGCCAAAGGGCTCTCGCCCTCTGGACACCTGTGAGGAAAGCTGCGCTTTCCTTCAGCGGGACCTTGAGCACGCGGGTGTTGAGCATGCCCCCGCGCGCGTAGAGAGAGTACGCACAGAGTACGCGTAGAGTAGTTGAGTACAGGTGTGGTGGGGATGAAGCGCAAAGCCTGTAGCGAACGCGGCGCAGAGCGCGGTGTGGCGATGCGTCGCCGTGGCGGCTCGAAAGGAGTGGAGAGCAGACTACGCGGCGCAATGCGCCTGGTCGCGCTTGCGGCGCTGTTCTCTGTCGCGCTCGGTGCGCGATGCCAGCGTACCGACCGCGTCGAGATCATTGACAGTGGCCCCGTCGGCGAGCTCGGCCGCGACATCGATCGGCTGATCGAGCAGATGCGTCAGACACTGAATTGGAGTGAGAAGGCCGTGCAGACCCTCGGGATGCTGCCGCCGGAGGTTTCTACCGCCGGCCCTGATATGTCGCTGCTTCGCTTCGTGTTTGAGCAGTGCTTTACAGACGAAGTCGTGATCGTGGATGAATCGGCCCTGCCGGTCTCCGGCCGCTCAGTGACCGCGCAACCGGGGGCGGAGCCCACTCCGTTGCGAGATCGTCGGCTGGTTGGTCGCATGGAGCCCTGCCTGCCCGCCCGCCTCCGGGCACTGGAAGCACACGCAGATGTCCTGGGCGATCCGGTGCGCAGCTTCGTTGTAGCCAGAATGCTGCTGGTCGACGGGATTCGGGCGACACTGAAGGACGTGTTGCCGGCGGTCGCCGAGCGCGCCGTGTTGCAGGCGAACGCCGGACGGGCAGATCTCGAAGACCTCATCGCGAGCGCCGACGAGTCGTATATTCAGTCCAAATCGATGCGCTTGAGTCCGGGAAGCCGCCTTCAGATTGAGGAGTCGCTGCTCCAGTTCTTCGAAGTCGCGGACGAGGTGGAGGCCGCTCTGGATGAGATGGACGCCCTCATCGTCGCGTTGCGTGATCGTCGTCGCCGACTTATTGCAGACGCGGCGCGGAATATTGCCCTTCTTGGACTGCCGGAATAGCGCGACGAGGCGCTTTACCGGCACCCATGATTCGGATATGTGCGCCACCATCAAGTGCACCCTCACCGCGGCGCGCGCGTATACGGTCGCCGTATAGAGCCGACGCCGCTGGAAGGGCCGAATACGAACACCGACAGACGCGGCCTCAGCAGCGGCGAACCGAACAAAGGGATACCCAGTGCCAGACACAAACTTTGCCAAAGGACTCGCCGGAGTCATCGCAACCGAATCGAAGATCTGCACGATCGACGGCGACGAAGGGCTGCTCTCGTACCGCGGGTACTCGATTCAGGATCTCGCCGCGAACTCCAACTTCGCAGAGTCGGCATACCTGCTGCTCTTCGGTAATCTTCCCTCCGAGTCTGAGCTCGCCGACTTCTCGGCGAAACTGGAGGCGCGGCGGGAAATCCGCCCTGAGATCATCGACGGCCTTCGCCTCCTGCCGGCAGACACCCACCCGATGGTTGCGCTGCAGCAGGCGGTCGCCGCTCACGGGTCCTTCGATGCCGCCCCCGGCGGTGAAATCGGCCCCGCGATCGAGCGAAGCATCGATTTGATCGCGCGCTTCCCCACGATGGTTGCGGCTCGCGCCCGCCTTGCTGCCGGACAGGAGCCCATCGCGCCCCGACAGGATCTCGGTCACGGCCAGAACTTCCTGTACATGCTCTCCGGCGAAGTGCCGGACACGGAGCGCGGCGACATTTTCGATGACTGCCTGATCCTGCACATGGAGCACAGCCTCAACGCCTCGACCTTCACAGCGCGCGTTGTCTCCGCAACACTCGCTCCGGTCGACGCAAGCGTCAGCGCCGCGGTCGGCGCCCTCTACGGTCGACTGCACGGCGGGGCGAACGAGCGTGTGCTCCACATGCTGACCGAGATCGAGTCCGCGGCCACCGCCGAAGCCTGGCTCGATGACCAGCTGGCAGTGAAGCGCAAGATCATGGGTATGGGCCACCGCGTCTACCGCGCCAAGGATCCGCGCGCTCACGTGCTGGAAGCCTACCTCAAGCACCTCGCCGACAAAGCCGGCGGCAGCGAGGACTACGACAAGCTCAAGGTGATCGAGCGCAAGATGAGCGCGATCATGGAAGCCAAGGGCAAGCAGATCTACCCCAACGTCGACTACTTCTCAGGCTCGCTCTACCGCGTCCTCGATATCGACGTCTCACTGTTCACACCGATCTTCGCCATCGCACGCGTCGTCGGCTGGTGCGCCCACATCCTCGAGCAGTGGGAAGACAACCGCATCTACCGCCCCCGCGCCGCCTACACCGGCGAACACAACCGCACCTGGGCCCCCGTCAGCGAACGAGGCTGAGTACGCGGTAGGGCGGGGCTCTGCCCCGGACCCCGCGAAGGGGTTATCACCCCCTCGACCCCCGGCGGAAAGCTTCGCTTTCCTTGTGGGGTGGCTGGTGTGGCGAATGGGTTCGATGCGCCGCTTCCGTGGCGCGGCCGAGCAATTGAGCCTCGACCAGGCGTTGCTTCTCAAACCCTGCCAATCAAGGAAAGCGAAGCTTTCCGCAGGGTTTCCAAAGGGCGAGCCCTTTGGCGGAGCGCGAGGCAGAGCCTCGCACCCCCGCCGCTGCATCACATCACAGGTCTTCGGAGCCTACGGCTGCGATGGCGTTGTGGTTATGGATGGATTCCTGGCTTTCGGCTTCGATGTAGAACCAGGTGATGCGTTCGTCATCGCGTAGGAGGACGGCGACGTTGCGGACGAGGTCTTCGACGAAGACGGGGTTGTCGTAGCTTTGTTCGGTGACGTGCTTTTCGTCGTTGCGCTTGAGCAGTGTGTAGAGGGGGCTTGACGCAGATGCTTCGGCGAATTCGACGAGCTCTTCGATCCAGACGAGTTCGCGGAAGCGGATGCAGATGCGCACGTGCGTGCGTTGGCAGTGTGCGCCGCGGTCGCTGATGGTCTTGGAGCAGGGGCAGGTCGTCATGACGGGCACTTCGACGCCCAGCGTGAACTCTGCGTCCTTTTCTGCGGCGTCTCCGACGAACCAGCAGCGGATGGCGAGATCGGAGACAGCGCCGCTCACCGGGGCTGCTTTGCGGATGAAGTAGGGGAAGTCGACCCGTGCGTGGGCTCGTTCGGCGTCGAGACGTTCGCGCAGCTCATCGACGAGCTCGGGGAGGGTTTCGAGGGAGCATTCGCCGCGGTGGTTCTCGAGCGCGGTGACGAATCGGCTCATGTGGGTGCCCTTGTAGTGCCTTGGCAGGTCTACAGTGAGCTTGAAGGTGCCGACCGTGTGCTGTGTCTTCTTTTCACGGTCCCAGACGACGACGGGATACTTGAGCTCACAGATGCCTGCGTGTCGCAGGGGAATCCCGCGGTCGTCGGGTCGGCTCTGTACGTCTTCGAGTGTGCTGCTCATTTGGCTCCTTCCCCGGGGCAGGTTCGTCACGGTCGGAATCGTCGCGGGGCGATCGCGCACGATCGAGCCGGCGCGTCAAACCCCGCGCGTTGCCGGGTCCCAGATGAACTTGTGGAGTTGCAGCTGCAGACGCACTGGAAGTGCGTCTTCGAGAACCCACTCGGTGAGCTCGCGCGGGTGTAGGACATCGTGGACGGGCGAGATCAGCACGGTGTTTGACGCGGCGAGACCGCGGGCGATGATCTGCTCCCGCGCCCATTCGTAGTCAGCACGGTTCGCGACGACGATCTTGAGTTCGTCCCAGGGTTTCAGGTGCTCCAGGTTGCTCCAGAGGTTCGCCTGCACCTCACCCGACGTCGGCGCTTTCAGGTCGACGATCTTGCGGACGTCGTCGGGAACCGGGGCGATATCCAGGCTGCCGCCGGTTTCGATCATCACCTCGAGTCCTCGGTCGAGGCACTCCTGCATGAAGGAAATGACCGCCGTCTGCAGCAGCGGTTCGCCGCCGGTGACCTCGACGAGATTGCAGGCAGGCAGGGCGTCGAGCGCTGCAAAGATCTCGTCGAAGGACATCCATTTGCCCCCCGAGAAGGTGTATTCGGAGTCGCACCAGGTGCATCGCAGGTTGCACCCGGTCAATCGCACGAAGTAGCTGGGGCGACCCGCATGGGTCGACTCGCCCTGTACGCTGTGAAATATCTCGGTGATTCGAAGTCGCCGCGTTGCCGACATTTCAGCGATACCCTATGTGCACAGGCTGAACTGGATTGAGGCAGGCAGAACGCGATGACGACACCGGCTGTCAAGGAAAATAGACCGAGTTCGGGGCCGCAGGGTCCGGGTTCATTGCGGGTTCCGGCGCTGCCCGCCGCGGTCGCGAAAGCGGCTGCGGAGATAGGCAGGGCGATCGACGGCGAGGTACGGGTCGATGACACGCACCGTGTGATTTATGCGACCGATGCGAGCATCTACGAGATCGTTCCCTACGGTGTCATCTTTCCACGCACGGCCGACGACCTTGTTGCGATCGTTCGTGTGTGTTCGCGGCATGGAATCCCGATAACCGCCCGCACGGCGGGGACGAGTCTTTCGGGGCAAACGGTGGGGCCGGGATTCGTTGTGGACACCGGCCGCTACATGAACCGGATCCTGAGCTTCGATGCGGAGCGGCGCGAGGTCACGGTCGAGCCCGGCGTGGTTCGCGACGATCTGAATCGCTTCCTCAAGACCCACGGCTTGTTGTTTGGTCCGGACACCTCGACCTCAAACCGGTGCATGATCGGCGGAATGATCGGGAACAACTCGTCCGGTGCACACAGTATTCTCTACGGAACCACACGAGAGAATGTCGTTTCGATCGATGTTGTGTTCGCGGATGGCGAACGACACGTGGTTGGTGAAGCGGACCCGGAAGTGTGGTCGTCCTGGAAAGCAGACGATGGCCTGCTGGGTGCGGGTGTGCGTGCGATCGACACTGCGTTGTCGAGGGATGCTGCGGCGATTGTATCGGGATACCCGAAGGTCGAGGTGTCGCGAAGAAACACCGGCTACCCGCTGGACGATGTCGCGGACAGCTGGTTGCACGGGGCGACGCGGAACCCGAGTCTGGCACGCTTTTTGTGTGGCACCGAAGGCACGATCGCGTTGACGGCGGCAGCTACTCTGAAGCTGGAGCCCATAAAGTCGCACGCGATACTCGTCGCCGCACACTATGAGACTCTCGACGAGGCGTTGGAAGCGACTGTTGAGATCGTCCGCTCCGAACCGGCGTCGATCGAGTTGATGGATCGCCGAGTTTTGGAGTTGTCCCGCAACAATCGCGAACAGGACCGAAACCGTTGGTTTGTAGACGGCGACCCCGGCGGGATTCTTGTCGTTGAGTTCTACGGCGACAACGACGATCAGGTCCGTGACAAAGCAAACAAACTGGTGGAGCGACTGCGCGCCGCAGGCAGCGGTTACAGCTGGCCTGTGATCGAAGGTGCGAGGATGAAGAGCGTGTGGGAGCTGCGAAAGGCAGGGCTCGGCGTTCTGATGGGCGCGCCCGGCGACATTAAGCCGGCAACGGTCGTCGAGGACACAGCGGTCGCGGTGGCTGACCTGCCCGCGTACATTCGGGATTTCGCACGTGTGATGGCCAAATACGACGCAGATTGTGTGTATTATGCGCATGCGTCCGTCGGTGAGCTTCACATGCGGCCCGAGTTGAACCTGAAGGATCCGCGAGATGTGGAGCGGGCGAAGGGGATTGCGTCGGATATCGCTGATCTTGTCGCGCAGTATCGCGGCTCGCTGTCCGGCGAACACGGCGACGGGCGGATCCGCGGATACTTTGTGCAGCGAGCCCTGGGAGACGCGGCCTGGGAGGCGATCGTCGCCGTAAAGCGGGCCTTCGACCCCGCGGGACTGTTGAATCCGGGCGTCATTGTGGACCCCCCGGAAATCGACGCGGACTGGCGCTACCATGAGGCCTACGAGGACCGCGAGCTTGAGAGCAACTTCGCGTTCGAGAAGGCGCAGGGTTTTCAACGGGCGGTCGAAGCCTGCAACGGGGCCGGCGTGTGCCGGCGGCCGGCGGAGTCCGGCGGCACGATGTGCCCCTCGTATATGGCAACAGGCGAGGAACGTGAGACGACTCGTGGCCGCGCGAACCTCTTTCGCCGGCTGATCCAGGCCGGCCCTGATTCCCTCTACTCGTCCGAAGAGCTTCGGGATGCGCTGGACCTCTGTCTTTCGTGCAAGGGCTGTCTGAGCGACTGTCCCGCGTCCGTCGACATGGCGACGTTGAAGGCGGAGTTTCAGCAGGGATGGATGGATCGAGCCGGTGTGAAGCGCAGCGCGCGCATGTTCGCAGCGGTCACCGAGATTACAGCGGGGTGGCAGTCGGTGCCGGGCGCCATGCGTATTGCCAACTTCGGGCAGGGCCTCGGACTAACGAAGTACTTATTTAAGAAGATCCTTAACGTGCACCCTGCGCGAAGACTCCCGGATTTCGCAACGCAGTCATTCCATAAACACTTCCATAAGCGGGGCGGGTCCACACTGCAGGGTGCTCTGGGAACAGTGTGCCTCTTCGTTGACGAGTTCAGCGATCGGTACGAACCTGAAATCGCCGCCGCCGCCGTCGAGCTGCTCGAAGCCGGAGGCTATCGCGTGGTAGCTCCGAGGCTTCGGGCATCGGGACGAACCTGGCTGAGCAAAGGCTTCGTGCGCGAGGCAAAATCGCGTATCGAGGCGAACCTGGCGTTGCTCTACCCGCTGCTCGGTGAGGTAGACGCCATCGTCGGGATCGAGCCGTCGGCGGTGCTGACGATGGTCGATGAGGCGCTCGACCTGCCGCGGGAGCGCGAGATTCGAGAGCGCGCGCGAGCCGTCGCCGACAAGATTCGTCTCGTGCAGGACTTTGTCGCGGAAGCGTCTGCGGCAGGGCGGTGGCGGGGTGAGTGGACCGACGAACCGCGTCGGGTGTTGCTGCACGGGCACTGCCACCAGAAAGCGCTCGTCGGCGTCGAAGGTACAGTGAAAGCCCTGTCTCTGCCCGAAAACTGGAGCGTAGAGACCATCCCCTCGGGCTGCTGCGGAATGGCGGGAAGCTTCGGCTACGAAGCCGATCACTATGAGACTTCGATGAAGATAGGAGAGCTCGTGCTCTTCCCCGCCGTGCGCAACGCGCCGGAAGCGACGATCGCGGCTGTTGGAACCTCATGCCGCCACCAGATCGCCGACGGGACCGGTGCGGTGGCCGTCCACCCGATCGAGCTGCTCCGTGACGCCGTCAAAACGACCGCGCTGGCCTGAGGATCGGCTCCGGCGTCGTCAGCGTAGAGTGTGCCGGAGAGCGCGACCGGTGCGCGTCACCCGCTCGATGCTACGGTCAGTACACAATCGACGAGCAGATCGGCGATTGCGGGGTGTTCACCCACAGCCGGGGTGATCGCCACCGCCTCGAAGTGAGCGCTGAGCTGAGCCGCCGCGACCGGATCGCCGAGTCCGATGCGCTGCGGAATGTCGTTGAGGCTGTGATCTCCGTCCGCGACAAGAAAGGGGACGACGACAACGTAGGAACGCGTGCAGTGCGTCCGCAGTGATTCGAGTAGGGGGACGGCATCGAGAAAGGCCGTATGCACGGCCGGTGCCGTTGAGCGACACCGTAGTGTCTCGGCTGCACGCAGGGTGCTGTGGGTACTCTCAGCATCGCGGTGTGAGCCGTGGCCGACGAGCAGCACATCGCAGGAGTCCGCGCTGACGCCCAGCTCGTCAGCGGCTTCGGCCACCATAATCTCGATGATGTCGACAATCCCCGGGTGTAAGCCGACGGGGCCGGCAACCTTGAAGGGCTCCTGCCCGTCGTCTCCGGCGGCGGCGGCGAGTTCACGCGGGAATACGGTGCCCGCAAAGTAACCATCGGACATGAGCAGTGGCGCCACTGTCACACCGTCCGTCGCGGCGTCACGTAGGAAGGGCGGGTGCTTGTAGAACGCTACCTCAACACGTCCGACTCTCGGGTTTCCACGCAGCAGAGAGGCGTGCCGATAGGCAGGGTGCTCGTTCGGGTCGCTGTCGCCGCCGCTGCCGTGAGCGGCGATCAGAATGTCAGGTCGCTTGTCCATGAGCCGGTGATACGACGCGTTGCGTCCACATGCACCCTCGCTCAACGAGATCTTCGGCGGGTCCATGACATCCGAGACAGGTACACCCGCTTGAAGGCGTCCGGAGGCCTGGAGCCCTTCGTCAGAGCGCGAGAGGGAGTCTCGTACCCGCCACCCGTCGCAGCCCTCCGAAAATTTGGGGGCCGGGAACCGGGGTAGTAGATTCACCGTCTGATACGGTCGCACACGGTGTGGCCGCATAGGAACGTGCTCAGGACGGTGTGATGGCACAGCAGGCGGCGGCTCGAAGGCGGGGAAAGAGAAAGGGGGAAACACCACGAGCTCCGGCTCATGTGCGTGTAGAGATCCCGGGAATTCTCGTGGCGGCGTCCACGCTGCTGCTCTTTCTGGCGCTGGTCTCGTACCGGCCGCCGCAGGGAACCACGCTGGCGTCGGACTGGATCGGACCGGCCGGCGCCACCCTCGCTGACGCGCTCTATTTCATGTTCGGTCTGGGTGCGTACTCCTTCGTCTTCGTGGGGGTCGCTTCGGCGGTAACCCTGCTGCTGGGGCGCAAGGTCTTCCAGCGCCTGGCTCATGGCGTGGGTGCATTTCTCTTCGTTGTGTTCGGTTCCACGCTGCTGGCTACGATTGCGCCCCGAGCGGAGGCCTTCGGCCACCTGCTCGGAGGCCTCCTGGGCGACGCGGGTGCGACACTGATCGGCGGACTCATCGGCAGTGTGGGCGCTGTTGTCGTCTCGATGGCGATGCTCCTTGTCGCTACAGTCCTCGTCACCGAGCTGCGCGTCGCCGTGCTCGCGCGCCGCTTCTGGGCGCGCGTGAGCCTGTACCTTCCGGAGTTTGCCGGCGGTCGAACGGAAGATGCGAGAGCGCGTTACGGATCGAAAGACCAGCCGCGACGTCGACTGCTGGCGCCGATCGGAATGTGGTTCGGCCGCATGATCGAGGCCCGTCGTCGTCGCCGCGAAGATCGATTGCAGGAGCGGCAGGCGCTTGCCGCCGATGCAGACAAAGCCCGCAAAGCTGCGGTTGAGGCTGACGCGAAAAGTGTGGACATCGAAGACGCGCGGAGCGCCGAAGCTCCGATACGCACGTCGAAGCGCGCGATGGCAGCTGTTGCCGCTCCGGTGGAGGAGCCGGTGGCCGCAGAGAACGCAGGCAGGCGCACAGCGAGCAGGAAGAAGAAGGCGGGCGCCGTAGCCCCGGTCGAAGAGGACCTCTCGGCGGCCGGTGGGCGTGATTGGCTCAAAGAGCCTGTCGCCGGGGTGCCGGCTTCCGAGGCCGTCGGCGCGGCCGACGCCGAGCAGCCGGCTGCGGAAGCTTCGATTCGTGACCGTGTACGCGCTCGAATCAAGCAGTCCCGCGCACGAGGTGAAGCCTCGGCCGTCGGGAGTGTTGAACTGAAGAAGGACCACGTCCCGCCGGGCTCTACGGCGGGTGACGTCGCTCCAAATCCGTCCATGCGACGCGCTCCGCGAGCAGGCGCTGAGGCTGCGCCCACCCCGGCGACGCCGCAGCCCGACGAGCTGCCCCAGGCGGCGGATACCGCCGTTGTGAACGTCGTGCCTGCCGAAGTCTTTGACGCGAGCGAGGATGTCGACGTCCACGAAACACCGACGATTCCGATCGCGCTCAAGTCTGCCGCCGCGGATGAGGCGCGCGAGGAGGCTGATGGCCCGAAAATTGTGGAGTCCGATGCCCAGAAGCAGCGCAAGTCCTCCATAGAAATCGAGCGCGCGGCACGACAGAACAAGCGCCGGGTCACCACGAGCGACGAGTGGAGCTTCCCGCCGCTGAAGTTTCTTCAATACGTGGAGCCGGACGCCGATCGCATTGACGAAGACGCGTTGAAGCGAACTGCTGCAAACCTTGAGGCCGTGCTCGCGGACTTCCGCGTGGAGGGCCGTGTCACCGGGATCTGCCCGGGCCCGGTTGTCACCCGCTACGAGTATGAACCTGAGGCGGGCACCAAGATCAGTCGCATCAGCGGCCTGTCGGACGACGTCGCGATGCGCCTGCGTGCAGAGAAAGTCCGCATTATCGCGCCGATTCCCGGCAAGGGATGTGTGGGTTTCGAGATTCCCAACGACTCGCGCGAGACCGTGTACCTGAAAGAGGTGCTCGCGGACGACAAGTTCACCAAGTCGAAAAGCAAACTCACTGTGGCTCTGGGCAAGGACATTGAGGGGTTCCCCATCGTCGCCAACCTCGCGAAGATGCCACATCTGCTCGTCGCCGGTACGACAGGTTCAGGTAAGTCGGTGTCGGTGAATGCGATGATTACAAGCATTCTCTACAACGCTACCCCGGACGAAGTTCGGATGATCCTGATCGACCCGAAGCAGCTCGAGTTTGCGGTGTATGAGGATATCCCGCACCTTCTTCTGCCTGTCGTTACCGACCCGTCGAAGGCCGCCCAGGCTCTGCAGTGGGCGGTGCTTGAGATGGACCGACGATACAAGTTGATGAAGGACCTGAAGGTTCGAAACATCGCCGGCTACAATGACAAGCTGCACCGTCTGGAGGAGAAGCATCGCCAGGGGCGGCTGCTGCCCGGAGACGATGTCGCGGACCTGCTGAGCGAGGTCGATGACGACGGCCGCCCGACGCACCGCCACATGCCGTACATCATGGTGATCGTGGACGAGTTCGCTGACCTGATGATGGTCTCGGGCAAGGAAGTCGAGATCGCGGTTGCCCGTCTCGCGCAGAAAGCCCGCGCTGCTGGAATTCACTGCATTCTGGCGACACAGCGTCCATCAGTCGATGTGTTGACCGGTCTGATCAAAGCAAACTTCCCGACCCGTATGTCGTTCCGGCTCATGTCCGGCACCGACAGCCGCACAGTCCTCGACACGATGGGGGCAGAGAACCTGCTCGGTATGGGTGACATGTTATTCCGGCCCCCCGGGCGCTCGGACCTTGTCCGAGTGCATGGCGCGTTCGTCGACGAAGACGAGATCGAGCAGGTTGTCGACTACGTAAAGGCCCAGCGCGCGCCGGACTACGACGAGTCCATCCTGGCAGCGGCTTCAGCAGCAGCCGGCGCCACTGACGAGCCCGTTGACGACATGTACGACCAGGCCGTCGAGTGCGTGTGTGATGCCGGGTACGCGTCGATCTCGATGATCCAGCGAAAGCTGCGCATCGGCTACAACCGCGCAGCGCGCATCATGGACGAGATGGAAGCGCAGGGCATCGTGAGCCCGGCTTCAGGCGGAAGCGCACGGCGGGAAGTACTCGCCGGCTCCTTCAACTGACGCCACGTC
>JAUICO010000177.1 GCA_030427825.1 bacterium
GAGATGAACTTGAGCGACCCTGTGCGCGTGGCAACTGCAGAGTACACGACAATGTCATCCTGTTTTCCCTGAAACGCGTCGACCGTGGCGACACGAATCTTCAAGTGGCTCCACATCTTGTGCCGCCCGTTGATGCGCTTTCGTAACTCTTCGACCTGGTCCAAGTACGGTGCGATGACCGCTACAGTGTACCGGCCGTTCGCCGCCGCCAGTTCCCGGTTCATGGACAGCAACAAGTCGCAGGTCGCCTCCACTTCGGCCGGATTCCACGAGCTCGTGCTGTCCGCTTTCTTACGCATCGTGCCATCGACGTCGAGGCAGAATACCCGGTTGTCATTGTTGAAGCTCGGAATCAGCATTTCGCGTTCTGAGTCCGGTATGCCGGTTTTCAGGCCCCCGACGTCATCATAAAACAAGTCCCCGACCAGACTTCCGATCGACCGGTGCATGCGAAACTGTCTCGTCAGTACCGCTTTGTTTGATTTCGGAAGCCGCTCAAAGAGGTTCTCGAACACCGAACGCTTCGCCTGTTCTACATCGATCCCAGCTTCGTCGAGGCTCTGCTCATCGTCAGAATCAAGGAAGGGCGGCAACTGCCTGTGATCACCCACGAGGACGAAACGTCTGCCTCTTGTCAGCGCGACGAGCAGCTCCGAGAGCGTGGCTCGCGCCGCTTCGTCCACGATGACGTAGTCAAAGGTGGAGTCCGAAACCAGGCGTGACAGCGAGGGAGAGCGCATCAGTGTTGCACCCCAAACATGTACAGATTCAGCGAAGTCCTTTTGGACATCGCCGATCGTTCGTATCCGCTGTCGCCAGTCTTTGAGAACCTCAGCCAGGGCCTTTGGGTCCCAGTTGTTTTCGCGAGAGGACAAGCGCCGCTCCGCGTCTCTCGAACGCCGAATCGTTTCGTCGGCGAACTTTCGAAACTCATCCTCAAAGGCATGTCGCGGTTGCGGAGTCTTATCGCGACTTACCTCGCGAACAATGCGCCAGGGTTGGTTCTTTGTGTCACGCAACTGCGCGAGCGCTTCGAGAGCGTTCTGGACCGCCTCGTTTGCCTGAGACGTCAGCAGGATTCTCGCCCCTGGGTTCCGAGTTAGAATCTGTGCCATCACCTCGGTGATGATGGTTGTCTTGCCGGTTCCCGGCGGCCCCTGGATGGCGAAGAACGAGTGTGCGTCGATGGCTCGACGGACGACGTCAGCGACAGCATCCGCCGGCTCAAGCTCCGTTTGCAGCAGCTCTACGACTGGTCCCACCGCAATCTCGTTCGTACTTGGTGCGAGGATCAGCTCTGTCAGCTGGGGATGGACCGCTGCGTTCTTCTTGAAGGTGTCCATCGCGCCGACCTGACGATCGAGCGAGACGCGGGCAGGGTCGTCTTCAAATGAAATTACGCCCGCGAATGGCAACGTCGTTTTCCGCAGGAATTTCAACGTCAGGATTTGATCATCCTGATTGAAGGCAAACAACTTCGCAAAGGGTTTGGCCGACCTGCCTCCTTCGAGAGCGAATCCGGTGTTGCGATCGAGTGTCTCGTCCCAGTTCGGTGGCACGCACCCGTCGTCCAGGCGCTCTGTGGCGACATGTCGCTTCTGGCCCACAAGAACCGACTCGACCTCGACTTCCAATAGCTGTCCCTTGCTCCTCTTGACCCGCATTTTCGCGGGATTCTTCGCCTTCGGTGGTGCTGCTGACAGCGTGGCATCACTGAGGTACTTGCTCTTGTTTGCTTGGAGCTTCTGCTGCCAGGGCGCCAGCTCCCTTTGCGGTTCCTCGTCGTCTTCCGTCAGAACTCGATACTGAATGCGCACCAGGCCAAGACGCTCGCGCTGCAGCTGAACCACACATTCGGCGACAGACAAGAATTCGAGCACCGGCGCAGTGGCGCGTGACGCGGCTTCCCGCTCCTGAAAGTCATTGAACGCAAAGTCAACGACGGCTCGCGGGTCGCCAGATCCTTCGCCAATCCTGAAGGGAGCCGGAGTCGCGTTGGCGCGATCATGTTCATTGTTCCGCCAATACGGCTTGACCAGGTCAACCATCACCAGTTCCTGCGGGAATCCGTCGCGAACTTTCAGTCGCGCCCTCAAGTTCGTGCCGAACCACAAGATGGAATTGTTGCCGTCTTCTTCAGCTTCCCAGAGAATGCGAGGGGATGTGTTGAGGTCGGCAAGCGCTTCCCTCAGTGTCGAACAATGCTGTGCAGCTTTCTTCTTCGCGGAACTGGTCAATACTACCGGCGCCAACTCCGGTTCAACCAGCGACTCGAGAACGCCTTCAAGAGCAATCCTGATGGCCGACGACTTCGGTCGCTCTGTAGCCTCGTCGGACAGCAGACGAACGACCACACTTACAAGGTTTCGAAACTCCGGGCTGTCGTTGGCAGCCGGAGATTCGGCAATGAATGTAGCCACGTCGGCGGTGCGGATCTCGGCTGGCAGTGGACGCCAAGCGAGAACGCCGGCGATCACGAAACCAAACGCATACAAATCGGTAGAGAACGAGGTCGCACGGCCCAACAGCTGCTCGGGCGCCGCGAAGGGGCGCGTGTGAAACTCCCGTAGAGTTACCCCCGAAGTTCCCCTGCCAAAGTTCTGCAGCAGCTTTGCGATCCCGAAATCGCTGAGCTTCCAAACCAGATCCAGAGAGTCAAAGAGAATGTTTGATGGTTTAATGTCCCTATGCAGAATACCGCGAGAATGCGCGGCATCGAGGGCGCCAAGGATGCCCAACAGGTTTTGGATTCGGACGCGCAGCAACGGCTCGTCGTCGTGATGGTCTTCAAGCAGCGAAGCGACCGTGAGACCGCCATCGATCAGCTCAAGCACAATGCAGAGGCGGTCTTCGTCCAATTCTTCTTCGAAGCGCAGCATCGACACCGTGTGTGCGTTGGCGACTCCTTCAAGCGCTCCAATCTCACGTCGATACATTTCTCGGGCGATTTCTCGATCGCGCCCGTCCAGCTGAAGCACCTTTACAGCGACACGCTCGCGCTCCTTGCGATCGTAACACTCGAAGACCGTGGCAAATTGGCTGCGACCAAGCTCGGCTTTGACGGTGTACCGACCCTCACACAGCGATTTTGGAATCTGCGTCATCCTCTGGTCACCCTCGCAGACAGATGCCGGAGTATTGCCCTCCGACAGCCGAATGTCCACTGGCCGAATGCGCCAGCGCTAAGCACTGGCGCCAGTCGCGTCCGGCACCCCCCCCAGCGCGTTACCCGCCGCGAGTTGTCTTCTCTACGTAATCCGGGTTGGCATTCATCGCGGCGATCTGCGCGTCGATCATTCCTTCGAAAGCAGGCATCAACCCGTCGAGATTTACCGTGTCCGGCTCCAGAGCCCGTAGCGCGTAGAGCACCGCTTCGAGGGTGGAGACAAACTCGGCCTTCGGCTCCTTGCGAATGCGATATCTGCTGGGTTCGGGCGGTTTGAGTACGAATCGGGGCAGTTGCGCCATCCAGGGGCCCTCGCGAAAGAGCGCCCGTGCCTGCCCCCAGGTGCCGTCCAGGACCAACAGCTCATCCGGTCGCTCGTGGGGCTCCAGGTCGTCGATGAAACGGGCCCCGGGTCCCGGAAACAGAAAACCCGCCGTCGCGGGAATCGCAGACTCCAGCCCCGAAAAATCCTCGTCATGTGGGCTCATGACATGCACCGTCACCCGCTGCAGCCCCGCTTTGAGCAGCCGCACCGTCCCGACCGGATGTCGCCGCTCGCGGGGGTGCTGAATGATGTGAATGTGGGTGCGGTTGTCGATCGAAGGCACGCTGCCGCACACGCACATGGCCTGCGGCTTCCAGCATTCGTAGCAGACGTCGCGCACAGTGAAGAACGATGGACCGGGGGAAGCGAAATCGCCGACAGAGGCGAGACCCGTCTCAGGAGCTCTCCGGACCGTCGCCGAGCCCGGCTCGGGTACGCGGAAATCACGGCAATCACAATTCAGCGTGGGCTACGTAGCGCGATTGATGGGAATCGAATCTCCACGCAGCTCTCGGAGCGCGGCGGCCAGTCGACGGACGTGCGCGTCCTCGATACCGTGCTGCTGTAGAGCCTCGTCCAGGCGCAGCAGGTACTCGTCGTTGGGGCCGCTTGGCCCTCGCGACGCTGCGATGTGTGCGGCCATCTCGGGGATCGGCGCCCTGCCCAGGAATCCGGGATTCGAGCGTGGGCTCACGTAAACGAGCATCTCAGCGAGGATCGTCTCGCCGCTTTCGCTGTGACCTGCGTGGCACATCCTCTCGTAGCCGGCCTTTTCCCGGTGATCGAGATTTGCCAGCAGCGCATCGATGTCGCCGGCCGCGCGGTAGGCGACGCCCCCGCAGCGAGCGCCGGCCTCCGGCAGCAGCGTGACGACCCGGCCGGGTGACTCAGGGGTGCCCCGGTGGTCAGGAGAACCCTGATAGAATCGGCGCTTCCAGCCGTGAAGCCATACGACGCGGGACTCCGAATACTCGAAGTCCGGTCGCCAGATCAGCGAGCCATAACCGAAGATCCACAGATCACCGTGTCCCCTGTGTTCGTTGACGCCGTCGCCTTTTGGTCCCACTATCCGCGCCTGTTCTCGCAGTGCCACTAAAGAAAAGCGGCTTTGTGCTGAATAACTACCCGGGGCGAGCGTCAAAAGCCCCATCGCGGCGCAAAGACTCGCACGGTGTGAGTGAGCGCAGACTTCAATCGGAGAAATCGTGATGCGTAAGGGAATTGCAATTCTGTCGGCCCTCCTGGTCCTCGCTGCAGCGGCGTTTGTCGGCGCGCAGAACTTCAACGCGGACCCCCTCTACGGCAGCCTTACGCTGTCCTCGGGCTTCTCGCCGGATCCGTCGACCGTGACGGTAACCGCCGGCGGCACCACCAACGCCAGCACCCTCGGCCTGCCCGCCGGTTGCGTCGGCATGATCGCCGCTGAGCAGCCTGATGTGCGCGTCAACTACACGGCAGGCGACGTGTTCCCGCTCAGCTTCAAGGTCGAGAACGCAGTCGACACCACGCTCCTCGTGAACGCTCCCGACGCGAGCTGGCACTGCAACGACGACACGAACGGCACCAACCCGCTCGTGCGCTTCGATAACCCGCAGAGCGGCCAGTACGACATCTGGGTCGGCACCTACGGCACCGACACCGCAAGCGTCGTCCTTCAGGTCACCGAACTCTAAGTCGGTGCTCTAAGCCGGTTTTCCCGGAGCTCGCGCGTTCGCGCGCGACATCATTCGGCGTCAGGAACGTCGGACGCTCGCGAGGCAGCCCAGGCAGCCTCGCGTTTGTCGTTTTTGGTCCCGCCGGGCACGTGCTCGGCGAGCGCACGCCCTGCATACGCACGCGCCCTTTTACTCGTCGTCGCCGGCACGCACCAATCGTAGCAGGGGCGGCTCATCGTTCTTGCCCGTCTGCCCGTGTGTTGTGGCGGCCCGGTGAGCGCTGTCGACCGGATCCGCGAGCCCAGGGTCGTTGTTGCGGACGCTGCCGACCCGGGCGCCCACCTCATGCATCGCCAGCGCAACCGGCGGCTCTGCCTCGCAGTAGCGCGCGATCTCGTCTGTGTTTTGCAGCTCAGGCG
>JAUICO010000178.1 GCA_030427825.1 bacterium
ACGGCACGGTTGATGGCCGCGACTCGGACGTGATTCCGGACATCGACCCGGACACAGACCCCTGCGATATGAGTGGGACCTGGGCGGCGAAGGCCTCGGCGTTCGCCCTCGCCGAGGGGTTGCCGTTGACGCAGCTTTCAAACAACTGGTTCTATTTCACCATCGAAGACCGCGGCGCTGAGATTGAGATCGTTGAAGCCCTCAACTGCGGAATTCGCGTCGAGGGCTCTGTTTCGGTGACGCTGACGGCCGCTACGACTCGGGCGCTGATGGAGCGCAATTCGCAGGTAGGCCGCTCTGGCCTGTTCTACCTCGACGGAGACAGCTGCCGCTTCGAGTTCGAACGGTGGTTCATGATTCGTGGGGCGACGCCTGACCGGGCGCCGGCGGATTTCTCTGCCTACGGTGGAGACGACGCGCTCGATCTGCTTCAGGAAGACCTGCCAATGCCGACAGCTGAGGACCTGGAGTACTCCGAAGATATCGAAGGCGATGGCGAGCCGGGGGTTGCGTACCAGGTAAGCGGTATCGTCAGCGGCACACGAAACGTGGCGCAGCGCGATTGGAACGAAGTTCAATCGAGCGCGGACTTTCCGGTGACGCCCGACGACCTGGACGAATTTGTCGCCGAATTCACGTATGACAGCACCGAAGAGCTTCTTGGGATCACCGGGTGTGAGGCCGCATGTGGCCTGCTTGAGAGCGGTGCAAACCCGTCACGCTCGCAAGCGAGCTATGTCCGCTTCGTTCGCGTCAACCCGGGCGATGTCGTCGGAGAAGACGACCTGGAGACGTGTTTCAACGTGCAGGACTTGATTCCCTGGGAGTCTCCATGACGACGTACGAATCCCGGGCGCTTCGCATAGCCACGCTCGTCGCGAGCGCAGCACTTGCTTGTGCGCTGTCCGCGCCCGACCACGCGTCCGCGTCTCCCCTCTTTGAGGCTGTGGGCGGAGAGCACGGCGGCGGTGCCAACGCGAGATTCTCCCGCCCGTCGGTTTCATCGACGTACTTCAGCCCCGCGCTGCTCACACGCATCGAACGCAACACGTTCAGCCTTGGTGTGCTCACGATGCAGGACGCCGTTTCGCTGACGCTCTACGGTCGAACGGGCGTCGATGTCCCGATCTCACTGCTCGACAGCTACAACGCAGACCTGAGCGGGTTCACAGACCCGAGTTTTCCGACGACATGGCTCGAGGACGGCTGCGAACCTGTAGGCGCCGGCCGTTGCAATCGCTCTCTGGCCCCGAACCCACGGCAGGCGGCTGGAACGAGCGGCGGGGTACACGCGTACGCATCGGCCGGGGTCGTGATTCCGCTGATCGAGCGGAGACTCGTGTTTGGTTTACACGCGCTGATCCCGATTGGAAGTTTTACGGGGGGCGACCAGTTCTTCGTCGACGAACGTGAGCAGTTCTTCTCCAACAGCCTGCATCCCGAGCTGTTGGGCGACCGCCTTTCGGCGCCTTCTGTGTCCTTTGCTGTTGCGAGTGAGTTTTTCGATTCCCTGTCAGTGGGTCTGGGGATTGAAATCCGGATGAACACAACAGCGGTTGCAGAGACTTTTGCGGCGGATGCGAATGACCTTTCGTCCTCGTTGGAGTTGTCGACGGCGATTGATGTGTCGATCGGCGTCGCGCCTTATGGCTCTGTATCGTACGCCTTTGGTGACGGGTCCGCTTCGCTGACAGCAACCGTACACTCGCCGTCGCGCTTCGAGGTGGGCGTTGGGCTGACAACGATTCTCCCCGACGGTGACAATCAGCGGACGAAGCGGACAGCGACACTCGACTACATGCCCTGGCAGTTTGGTTTCGGGGGCAGTGTGACCGTCTTCGATCGTGGCGATCGGGTTGTCAGCCTGACCGGTGGAGTGAATTACTCGCTGTGGTCGAACTATGTGGACCGCCAGTCAAATCGACCGTCCGGTGCATATGCCTGGTCGAATACCGTGAGTCCGTCTCTTGGTGCGCATCTCGCCGACGGACTTTGGGAGGCGGGTGTCGACCTGAACTACGTGCCGAGCCCGGTCCCGCTTCAGACCGGACGAACGAACTATGTCGATAACCACAGGGGGGGCATAGGAGCACACATTTCGCGCGGTTTCACGGCCTCAGGTGTGGACTTGAGAGTGGGTGTAACGGGCCGTGTGAACCGTCTCTTCCACCGCGCGCAGCGCAAGACGGTGCCGGACACCAGCGGCGAGCAGGACCGGAGCCTCGTGATCGATGAGCTGCCGGATACCGCGATCGATAATCGGCGCCAGGAACCGGTCCCGGATGCGTTGGGATTACAGACAAACAACCCGGGCTGGCCGGGTTTCGAGAGCTCCGGCTGGCTATGGAATGCCGGTCTGACGCTGGAGGTCAGCTTCTGATGACGACCGCTACTGATGCTCCTTACGCGGCGGAAATGCCGGTGGCTCGGGGCCTTCCGCTGCTCGGGAACGCGATCCCCCTGCTGCGCGACCCTCTTGCCTGGCTGCGGAGTGCCTACGCAGACCACGGTGATATCTTCTCTGTGAAGGCGGGACCGCGCCGCTTCATTGTGCTGGCCGGCGCCGAAGCGAACCGATTCGTAGCGACGACGGGACGAAACAGCCTCAGCTCTGATGGATTCTGGGGGGCCTTTGCCCGCTATCGTGAGTGCCCGCACCTGCTGATCGCGATGGACGGGCCCGAGCATATGGCGTTGCGAAAGCTGTACAAGGAGGACCTTTCGCGAAAGGTCGTCGACGACAATCGCAGCAACGTCGCCGAGCTCACGGTCGACCTTGTTCAACGGCGGGCGGCGCAGGGTGGAAAGGGAGTCGTTGTTGTCGACCTGGTGCGCGAGCTGGTCGGTTGCCAGGTGCACTCGATGTTGACCCACGGAGCGCCCCCTGTGCCTGACGAGATCGGCGAGGCATTGCGCGAGGTGTTTCGCTGGGAAACAAACACGCTCCTGTTGCAGAAGTGGCCGCGTCTCTCGCTGTATCTCCCACAATACCGGAGGAACGCAGCGAGGGGACGGGACTTCATTGAAGCGCTCATTCAGAGCGCCGAATCCGATGAGATTCCCGGCTGGTTTTCGAGCACATTCGAGGGCCGCCGCAAGATGCCGGAGCTGTTCAGTGACGGCGATGTGCGTGCGGCTTTTCTGCTTCCTTTCTTTGCGGGCGTCGACACCGTTGGCGTCACACTGGGCTTCATTCTCTACGAATTGCTACGCTCGCAGCCGCTCCTCGATCGTGTGCGCGCGGCGGTTGATGATTTGTACGCAGCCGGAGACGGTGAGGTACCGTCGCCGCTGGAAATAGGGAAATCGCCGGTCGTGAGCGCCGTCGTGCGTGAAGCCCTTCGCTTGTATCCTGCGGCGTTCGCAATGTACCGCAGGGCCGCAGAGGACTTCGAGTTCGGCGGGTACAGGGTGCCTGAGGGCGAGGACGTTGTCGTGTTTACCTCCTCAACACACACTGATCCGGCGTACTTCAACGATCCGTACACTTTTGACATTGATCGATTCTTGGAGCCACGCAACGAGCACAAACAGCGTTTCGTGATGGCCCCATTTGGCGGCGGGCCGCACGTTTGCCTGGGCGCGGGAATGGGCGAGGCGCAGCTGCAGCTGTCTGTTGCTGTGTTGGTCCGCAACTTTGACATGCGCATCCTGTCGCCGACGGGTACGCTGCGACCCTTCTACGACCCGTCCCTGAGTCCACCGCGAAACCTGGTGATCGACATTCGCAGCCGGAGGGATTGACGTGCACCTGCGTGGAGGCGTGAGGCAGAAGTACTGCATCGGCGCCCTCCTCGACCGAGAAGCCCTCGGTAGAGCGCAGGTGGAGTGCCACCGGAGCGGGATCGACCTCGAGCTGACGGTCGCGCTCCATGACTTCAGGCCGCATCGTGCGACCCGGTGACCGGAACAACCGGGGCTTCCGTGTGCCTGCAACCCAACCCGGGACGCCTCTGGGACGACTGCCACTCGTCTCTTGACTCCGCCGGCTGCATGCAGGAAGTAGGCGGCGCTTCAGGTAACTCGTCCTCAGGGGCGGGTTGAATAGGGAATCCGGTGAGAATCCGGAACTGGCGCGCAGCGGTATCGAGGAACGAACGCAGGTCAAGTGCACTGAGCGATATGCTTGGGAAGCCCCTGCAAGTAGGCAGCCACGAAGTCCGAAGACCTGCCCGAAGCACGACGGTTCGCCGTCTGGTCCTTGAATTGCCGCGCGTTTCGGCACCGGGGAGAGCGTAGCTCGCTGCGCAACATACCGTCCTGCTGAGCCCGAGTTCTTTCGGGTTCGGATGACTACTCTTTCCCGTGTGCGACCCGATGCTTCAACAAGCATTGCAGAGCCTCTTTATCGCGCTGGCGCTATGCGCCGGCACCTGCGTATGGGCAACCGAGCCTCTGCGCTCCACCACGTTCGGCACGAGCTCCGAAGCCGTCGGAAGCGTCGACACCGTCGACCTCAGTGACACCGCCGAGACCGTCGAGACTCTCGCAGATGTGATCGAGCCCCTGCCCGGGATCCATCTGCGGCGCGCCGGTGGACCGGGCGCGCCGGCTTTCGTCTCTGTGCGCGGCTCCGACCCCGCACAGGTCAATGTGTGGCTCGACGGGATCCCTCTGCAGGGTGCTGCCGGAATCGCCCTCGATCTCAGCGCGATACCAACCGACCTGCTTCGCCAGGTGCAACTCTATCGCGGAAACGTGCCTGTTCAACTGGGCTCATCGGGTGCCGGCGGTGGCCTGTATCTGCGCACACTACGTCCGGAAAACCACCTTATCTGGGGCAGCGTATCCGGCGGGTCGTGGCAGACCCGCGGCGCATCTCTGGGCGCCGCAGCCGGCTGGCGGCCCAGACGTGATGAGAACAGCACTCGGCCTCGACTCCGAGTCAATGCGCTGGTTGCCGCAACGTATCAGGGCACAGAAGGCGACTTTCGGTTCTATGATACAAACGGAACCGACTTCTTCGGCGGCGACGACGAAATCAGCGTCAGAACAAACAATCGCTCAGACGCAGGCAGCGCGCTCGCACGCCTCAGCCTGCGTGCGGGGAACTGGCGTACCTCTGCGTTAGGCCTCTTCCGGGCGCGGGCAACTGGTGTGCCGGGGGTCGGAACCGCACCCGTAGAGAGCGCTCGATTCAACGAGCGGCACGGCTACGTGGCTCTGCACACCCGGGGGACTCAACTCGCTGCAGGTGCCCTGATGCTGGAAGCACTGGTCGCTCTTGGCATCGGCCAAAGCCACTACTTCGACGCCGACGGTGAAGTCGGCCTCGGAAGCCAGGATCGGCGAGACGCAAGCGCGAATGTTCTCGTCAGTGTGCGCCCGACCTTCTTCTTCGGTGAGTCCGCTCGTCTGCATGGCGTCGCAGAGGTCCGCGCCGAAGACTACCGACCGGTTGACCGAATCCAACGAATCCGCCTCGAGCACGCACGTCGGCTGGTTCTTGCGACAGGGGCCGAAATCGAAATTGAGCCGACTCCAGGCCTGCTCCTTTCAGCCGGAATCCG
>JAUICO010000040.1 GCA_030427825.1 bacterium
TGCCGCGTCGATCCAGGAGGGTGACCAGCAGCTTGAACTCGAGCGCGGTCAGCGTGACCTCTTCTCCATTGACGGTCACGCGGTGCCGACCCTGATCGATGACGATCTCGCGAAAACGAATGACCTCACCGCTGTCCCGCGCCCTGGCCCGGCGGGACCGCTTGAGAACGGCGCGGACCCGCAGGACGAGCTCCCGGGGACTGAAGGGTTTGGATACATAGTCGTCCGCACCAAGCTCAAAGCCCACCACCCGGTCGACCTCGTCCGTTCGCGCGGTGACCATGATCACGGGAACGTCGGCGGTTGCGGCATCCGACTTCAACGAGCGACACACGTCGATGCCGCTGATATCCGGCAGGTTGAGATCGAGGAGGACAATCGCGGGCACTTCGTGGCGCGAGAGGTCGAGCCCGCGGCGGCCGGTACCTGCGACCTGCGTGCGAAACCCGGCCGCCTGCAGATTGACCTCGATGAGGTTCTGGATGGCAACTTCGTCTTCGATGATCAGTATGAGCTCTGACATGCTCGAAGTCCCGGTCTCCTGAGGTCCCTGAAGCGCTGCACTTCGTTAGTGCGCGCGCTCGGTCCGAACAACCTTGACCAAACGACCACACAACTCGAAGTTCCGCACGCCGCGCGCTATGTTTGGGCAGTTCGCTGTCGGGACGACCTGCGCGGCGGTCGCTGACGCCGACCGGAGGCGTCGAATGCGAGATTCACAAAAGGTCACGGCATCTTGAAGCTACGTATGCTCAACAGTCACTCCCGATCGAAGGCGCAGGATTCCCGGCGGCGCGGCGCACGACCATACGATGCGCCGCGCACACCCGCCCTGTTCGCGCTCGCCGCGGCGGCATGCATCCTCTTCGGATGCAGCAGCGACGAGCCCGCCGGGGCCGCAGCGCCACCGCATGAGCCCATCGCCGAGATCCCGGTGGAGCCCGAGGTCACGCCACCGGATACCCTCGATCCCCTGCCACCCGTCGAGCCGATACCGGAGATCAGCCCTGAAGTGCAGCGGCCGCTGATTCCGGCAATCGCCCCCCCGACTTCGCAGGCAAATCTCGGTCCACACATCCTCCCGCACTACGTCGCGGGCACCACCTGGCGGCGTCATATCGAGCGCAGCACCCGGACGGTGCTCAACATCGAGCGCGGGCACAGAACCGCCCGCACCGAGACGGAAACGAACACTTCGATCGAGCTCGACTTCACGATCCGTGACGGTACAAAGTGGAGCGTGAATACGATCGACTTTGCCTTCCGCGAAGTCTCACATCAGGTCAACGGCGTGCGCGCCGACGCCGCAGCGACCGCCGCCGCCGGCCTCCCGGCACGAGGCGAGCACTGGCGATGCACCGGCGCTGAAGGCGGGTTGAGCTGCGTGGACGCGAACGGTGCGGACCGCGCACTGCCTCCCTGGATCGCCGTCAGCTACATCGACTGGATGCCCTACGGTCCGGCGAACCCCGGCATCTCGTGGAGCCGACGTCGCTCGGAGGCCCCCGAGTTTGACCTGCCGAACGCAGAATCTGTCCTGGGCACCTTCTCGGTGCGTTCCCACGAGCCGCGAGGCAGCCGACGGCTCGTCCACGTAGACTTCGATCTGACCGCCTCGACCTTCTGGCAGATGCTGGGTGACGATCGAAGGGTTGAAGCCGTCGGCAACGGCAACCTGACCTTCGACGAGCGCGACCAGATCATCTCAGCGCTGTCCTACCGCTGGGAAGCCGACGGCGTCTCCCACGGAGGAACCGGTGCCAACGAGCACCACATTCAGCGGCGTCACGACACCTCGGTGAATATCCGCACCGGGCGCGCGCCAAGGTAAGGCAGCCGCGTCGCGTTCTGCGCCGGCCGGCGCGTGTCCTGCGGCGGGTGGCGAGTACGAAAGTCAGTCAGGGCGCGCTCAGAAAGCGCCTGCTGCAATCTCCTCCACCTGCTCGGCGTCCATCTCAGCGGTGTAGGTGTAGGTCAGCCCTTCGCGCTGCTCTACGGCGACATTAAAGCCGTCAGAGTTATCGACGAAGATCTCGCCGTCGTCGAGCGGCAGCGGAAACTCGTCAGCGTCGAAGACCATTACGCTGAAGCGACCATTCGGAGACAGGTATTGCAGTTGAATCGCATCGCTTGAGCCGACGTGCGCAAGGCGCCCACCGAGCAGCTGCGTGCCGGAGTCCACTCGCGGGAGCTCTACGCGAAACTCTACCTTGTCGCGGAACCAGTGCTGCACGCGCCAGGCGTGCGGACCGGTCACGTCTGGCGGTACGTCACGGCGGTACCAGCCGACGGACTCATCGATGACGGGGCTGTTCATGCTGGCTACGCCGGCGACCTGGCCGTCTTCGACAGCAGCCGGTGCAGGCTGTCCCGCCTTCTTCGCACCGTCCATCGCAAACCAGGCGACACCGCATGCGACAACGCCGGCGGCAGCGAGCGCGAACCAGGTTCGCGAAGCCCGGCGGCTTCCCGAGACAGGCGCCGTCACCGCGGTGTCCGACTGTGCAATCTCTGTCGCGCCGATCGACGCCTCGATGCGCTGCATAAAACCTACCGGCACCTCAAACTGCTCGGACAGCCCGTGCAGGCGCCCCTTCAGATCATGGCGGCCTGCGATCAGTTCGGCGCATGCGGGGCAGGCCTCAATGTGCGACTCGATCTCGCGACACTCCGCCTCGGAGAGCTCTCCGTCCACGTAGAGGTCGGCCGACGCGTGCAGGTCCTGGCAACAGATGCCTATGGCGCGAGAAGCGTCATTCACTCGTCAGCCCCTCTTGCTGCGAAAGGTCTTCAGCTCGACGGTCTTCTCCCGGTCGCGCGTAATCTGCTCACGGTACTCATCG
The DNA here is from genome assembly GCA_030427825.1 of bacterium. Taxonomy (GTDB): domain Bacteria; phylum Myxococcota_A; class Bradymonadia; order REDH01; family REDH01; genus JAUICO01. The sequence continues at coordinate 2,844 of JAUICO010000040.1, forward strand.
GCGATCGCGTTCACCACGCCTTCTGTCACCGCGTACTCAGCGAGCTGCGCGCGCAGGAGGCGGCGTCCACGATACAGTCGGCTCATCACAGTTCCGATGGGGCAGTCCAGAATGTCGGCTGCTTCCTTGTAGGAGAAATCGTGCACGTCGACGAGAAGTACCGACATGCGAAAGTCGACCGGAACCTGCTGGAGCGCGGCACCGACTTCGTCGCCGAAGAGGCGCTCGACGGCGGCTTCATGGCCTTCGTCTCGCGGCTCAAGCTCTGAATCTTTGCGCGCTTCGACGCGCTCCTCCAGCGGTCGCTGGTCCCGATCGTCTACCAGGAACACCCGCTCACGCTGCTTCTTACGGTATCGGTTGATGAAAGTATTGGTGAGGATCTTGAAGAGCCAGGCCTTGCAGTTCGTGCCGGGCTTGTACTTTTCGAAGTGGACGAAGGCCTTCATCAGCGTGTCCTGCACCAGGTCTTCGGCGTCACGCTGCGACCGGGTGTAGCGCATTGCTGCGCCGAAAAGCGCGTCCACGTGGGGCATCGCCTCTGCGTGGAAGATGCGCTCAAGGTCGGCACGGGACAGTACAGGTGTCGTAGGCTGGGTCATATCATCGGCCTCTGGCTGCTCACTTTTCGCAGTCGAATCGGGATCATAAACCACAGACGTGGGATCTTCATTCCATGTTCAGAACAAAATGTTCGGCAGAGCTGAAGTCGCCTGTCGGCTTGAAGGTTAGTACGCAGCGGAGTACGTTCCGGTCTTCGTTTTGACAGGTGGAGGGTCATGCATCGACGAGCCGCGCAATTCGGGCTTCTCGCGATCGCTCTGGCGACGGTGTTCAGCTGTAGCAAGTCCGAGGTTGTCGTCAATCGAGGCCCTGCGACCCCGCTCGCACAGCGCGGAGGCGCAAGCGCCTTTGACGGCATCCCCGATCGAACGGGCATCGCAGCGCATGAATTCGGCGCCTGCGAGACCGACGCAGACTGCGCGCCGCGAGGCTGTGAAGGCAGCGTGTGCTCGCCCGAAGAACACCCCGCCGTCTGCAATGTCTCGCAGCTCGCCATGTGCCTGAGCACGATCTCCCCGCGCGAGTGTGGCTGCAACGAGGGCTTCTGCCGCTGGGCGCGCACGCCGCCGGTCATGCAATGCGCCATCATCGCGCAGGACCAGGCCGGAAACCGCGCCTACGTCGGCAGCGAACCCGGACGCTATCCGCAACGGCCACAGCACTGAGTCGGGCGACGGCGCCGGCAGGCCGGCACCGCCATGCGCACGCCGCTCACAGTCGAGCGAGATAGAGACGCCCGCGCAGTGGTCGCGACCCGCAGCACGCAGGAACCCTGCACCGCGGCCTGCACGACACGATGGGGCGGACCCGCAATGCGGCGACGGCACGCAACCCGGCAACGGCACGCAACCCGGCAACGGCACGCAACCCGGCGGCGGCGCGCAACATCGCAGACAGCCGGCAACCGAAACGGGTTTGGGTGCATACAATAGGGTATGCCGTGCCCACCGGCACGACTCCGGAGCCTCTCACTGGACCATTACCTTCACATCTTCAGCGACGCTTTCATCGGCTACGCCCGATGGCTGGCACATGAAACCACGCACCCTCACCTGCACAACTACGTGTACTGGCTGCTGGGGGTGTCCCTCGTTGTGTTCGGCCTCGAGCTCGTGCGACCATGGCGGGAAGACCAGGGGCGGTTTCGACGCGATTTCTGGCTCGACGCCTTCTACCTCGTCTTCAACTTCTTTCTCTTCTCTCTCATCGGCTACGCCGCCCTCTCTGAGACGGTCGCCGCCGCTTTCAACGACCTCCTGGCCGCGATCGGCATCGACAACCTGGTCGCGGTTGAGATCGCCTCCTGGCCGGTCGCCGCACAGCTCGCAGCGATGTTTGTGCTGCGGGATTTCATCCACTGGAATGTCCACCGCCTGCTGCACCGAGTTCCTCGGCTGTGGGAGTTCCACAAAGTGCACCACAGCGTCCGTGAGATGGGCTTCGCCGCACACCTCCGTTACCATTGGGCCGAGACGATTGTGTACCGTACCCTGGAGTACATCCCGCTGGCGATGCTGGGCTTCGGGCTCGACGATTTCTTCATTGTACATATCGTCGCGTTGACAATCGGACATCTCAATCATGCGAACTTCGCCCTGCCCATCGGACCGCTGCGCTACCTGTTCAACAGCCCGCAGATGCATATCTGGCATCACGCTCGTGAGCTTCCACGCCCACACGGCGTGAACTTTGGAATCAGTCTCAGCCTATGGGACTGGCTCTTCGGCACCGCGTACTGGCCCTCGGACGGGCGGGACATCGAGCTGGGATTCGATGACATCGAAGAGTTCCCGGACACGCTTCCGGGGCAGCTCACCTGGGGACTCCGGCCGAGGCGCAGACACCCATGACGACGACGGGCGAGCACATCACGAGGGGGCGAAGTCTCGCCGGGGTCGGAGGCCTGCGTCCGGCGCATCTGGTCTGGTCTCTTGCCCTGCTCGCGGGGGCGATCTGCGCATCGACGCGGATCGCGGCAGCGTGCGATGAAGTCACCGACTCAGCAGCGGTCGCAGAAGACGCGGAAGCAGCAGTCTTCGTAAGCCCGGCCGAAGCCTTCGCTGCGGTGGCTGAAGGCGCCACCCTCGTCGATGTGCGTCGCCGCGGCGCCTGGCGTCGCGCCCACGCTCCCGGCGCGGTGCAGGCCGACTGGGATGACTTCTCAGACCCGGACGAACGAGGCCGGCTGCACCCGGACGACGACTTCCTCGAAGCGCAGCTCGAAGCGATCGGGGTCGATGACGGCCGCCCGGTCTATATGATCGGCGACTGGCAACAGGGCTGGGGCGAAGAAGGCCGCGTCTTCTGGATGCTCGAGTACCTGGGGCACAACAACGCACACATCGTGCTGGGCGGGTACGACGCGTGGCGCGACGCAGGCCTGCCGACCACGCGCGACCGCGCGGAGGTGCCTGCAGGCCACTTCACGGTGCGTCGAAATCCCGCCCTGGTCGTACGCTTCGACCAGATCGATGCCGAGAACATGCACCTCGTCGACACGCGGGATCGAGCAGAATTCGACGGCGCTACGCCCTACGGTTCATCCCGGGGCGGCCACATCGACGGCGCCACCTGGTTCCGTTGGACCGACGTGTTCACAAGCGACGGTGCCGTTCGCGACCTGTCGGAGCTCTCTGCGCTGACATCACACGACGGCGATCTGATAGTGCCCTACTGTACCGGCGGCGTCCGCAGCGGCTTCGTGTACGCCGTCCTTCGGCATCACGGTGTCACCGGCGTCGCAAACTACGCCGGCTCCTGGTGGGAGTACGCACGCAACATCGACGAGCAGGACTCGCAGCCGGCTCACAGGCCTCGGACGCCGGAGTAGCAGCGCCGGAGCGCCGTCGCCCCCGGTCCCGGGCGACGCAGGCGCGTCAGCGCTTCAGCTTCGACTGTATCATCTGCATGCCGCCGAACTTCACCGCATCGATAAGGTCCTGCCGTACACCAACACGAATCTCGTCGAGCACGTCTTTTCGCAGCCGCACCTTGCTCACCGCATGTGCCTTCGCATCCAGCTTCAGGAAGGACTCGGCGCGGCTCTTCGCTGTGTCGATGAGATCTTCAGGCGCGACGAGTTCATCGATGATTCCTACGCTCAACGCCTGCTCAGGCGAGAACGCCTCCGAGAGTACCACCGCGCGCTCACGAGCAGCCGGAGTCATGCGAAGGCGCATCACCGCGATGGCGGTGCGCGGCATCGGCAGTCCGATCGCGACCTCGTTCGCCACGTAGGTAAAGGCGCCGGTTGCGCCGATTCGGTAGTCCCCCGAGAGCAGCATGAACAGGCCCATCGCATAGCAATGGCCCGGGGACGCGATCACAACAGGCGTCGGAAACTCCAGCAGTCGCGCCGTCAGAGAGTAGCCGGCGCGGAGCATTTTCACCGCCTGCACGCCGCCCTTCTTCATTACTTTCAGGTCGAAGCCGGCAGACAGGACGCCCTCACGCCCGGTAATGACCAGGGCAGCCCCTCGTGCCTCTACGATCTCAAGGGCCGCGTAGATCTCACCGAGCAACGCAGGCGAGAGCGCGTTTCGCTTCCCGTCGTCGAGGGTCAAGGTCGCGACGGAACCATCAAACTCCAGATTGACCATTGGAGTACTCATTTTCTCGGCTCTCCTGAATTGGCTGTGCAGGGGCTCACCTTATTGCCTGCGGCGCCTCACTTGTCACTGAATTCACAGCCCCTGCACAAGGTTCATTGACCCTCTGAGCACTGTGCTCGCGTGACAACACGGGCCACCGCTCGATGCGCCCTTCATTGACCGGGTCTGCGAACGCCCTTACAAACGCGCTTCTACAGGGAGTACCTTCATGTTTATCAATCAAACCGGCGAGTATGCCCTCCGCGCCGCGGCGTACCTGGCGCTGGGCGACAACGACGTTCGCCTTGGCACCGCAGAGATCGCCGAGGCGACCTCGGTGCCGGAACACTACCTGCAGAAGGTGATGCGGCGCCTGGTTGTGGCCGGTATCTGCGACTCAATGAAAGGACACAACGGCGGCTTCCGCCTGCGCCGACCGCCCGAGGAGATCACGCTCCTGGACGTGCTTCTGGCGGTGGATTTCAATCCGATCGCTCACCGCTGCATGTTCGGTTTCGAGTCCTGCGGCGAAGAGAATCCATGCCCGCTGCATCACGCATGGTCGAACATGCGCGACTCGTTCCTGAATCACGCAACCGGCACCACCCTGGCCGACATTCGCGAGTCCGCAGAAGCCTGAGTCGACTCCTCGCTGCATCTGTCGAACAGAGCTCACAGACGACGTCACGGCTTGAGTCGCCGGGCGCTCCGCCTCAAGCGGTGATCACGCTTCCACGCGCGCTGAGCGTCCCTGCAGCACGTCGCGGTCCAGACGGCCTTCAACAGCGGCGATGGCGATCGCGCCGGAGCCGTCACCCCAGACATTGACCGCAGTTCGCAGCATATCCAGGAAGCGATCGACGGCAACGACAAGCCCGATGCCTTCGAGGGGCAATCCCACCGCCTCAAGGACGATGATCATCGTGATCATGCCCGCACCCGGCACTCCGGCGGCGCCGACCGCGGCAAGGGTCGCAGTGAGAAAGACAAGCAGCTGGTCTGCGAGACTGAGGTCGATGCCATAGGCCTGCGCGATGAAGATCGCAGCTACGGACTCGTAGAGTGCGGTCCCATCCATGTTGATCGTGGCCCCCAGGGGCAGAACGAAACCGGACACGCTGTCGTCGACGCCCGCCTTTCGTTCGACAGCGTCGATCGTCACGGGCAGAGTCGCTGAGGATGACGCCGTTGAGAACGCCGTGAGCAGGGGCGCCGCCATCGCCCGCGCCGCGTCCAGGGGATGCACCCGTGCTACAAAGAAGAGCAGGAGAGGAATCGTCACGCAGGCGTGCAGAAGCAGCGTGCCGGCGACCGTTGCGATGTACTTCCAGAGCTTCGCAAATTCGCCCGGTTCAATCTCCATACACACGGCGCAAACCAGGGCGAAGACGCCTGCCGGCATCAGCTTGAGAACCCAGTCCGTGATCTTCATCATGACAGCCTCGAAGGCGACGAAGATGGCACGAAGCGGCTCTGCCTTCTGCCCGGTGATCGCGATCGCCAGCCCGAAGAGGATCGAGAAGAAGATCACACTCAGCAGATCGAAGGTCTCTGCGAAGGCGGCGAATGGATTGGTCGGCACGACATCGAGCAGTACATCGAGCACACCCGACGGCCGCACCGAGGGCGCCGCTGCGGCGTCGAGCTCGATGCCGCTACCGGGCTTCATGATGTTGACACCGATGATGCCGAGGAGCACGGCGAGCGCTGTTGTGACGCCGTACCAGGCGACTGTGCGACCGCCGAGGCGGCCCAGAGACTTCGCGGGGATCGACGAGACGCCGGTGACGACTGTCGCTACCACCAGGGGTACGATGATCATCTTGAGCAGGCGCATGAAGAGGGCCGCCGCAAAGTTGATGCCCTCGGCGAACTCGACCGTCGAGGTGAACCCGCCGCTGCCGTAGTTGAAACCGAGCAGGGCACCGGCGGCGATCGCGATCAGGTAGGTCGCCAACTCTCGCCTGAGTCCCTGCTGGGGGGTCATCGAATCGAGTCCGGAATCACGTCGCGAGCCGCGTTCCGGTGCACGTGCCGATTCCGGTTCACGTTCCGCTTCACGTCTCTACAGCGATACCGAGACCGCGCAGGGCTTTCGCCAGCTTTTCGACCTGTCCCTTCTTGACCTGGAACGCGCAGGGGCCGAGCCGCTGCTCGATGAACTTTTCGAGGGACTTGATCTGATCGACGCGATCGCCGTCGTCGCCCGAAGTCACCATCAACACATCCATCGTCTCGATGCTCGCGTCGGCAGGTCGACCGAGCAGGCTCTTGAGCATGATCTCTTTTTCGGCAGCGAGGCCACCGGCGACGCCGTCGCGGAGCACTCGGATCACCTGCTCGTAGCCCTCGTCTTCACCGTATTCGGAACGCACCTTGTCGGGCGCGATTCGATAGATGTTCTCATCTTCGACGACAGAGATGCGCTCAAGCGCCGACAGAATTCGCAGGTCGGTGGCACCGAGAGGCGCACGCAGGCGCTCGTCATCGATCCAGACCAGAGAGGGGTAGTAGGGGCCGGTGTACTCGATCTGCTCGGGCTTCTGCGCGCGCAGGGCCCGGTCAAGCTCTTCAGGAAATCCCTGATTCACGAAGGTGAACGTACCGTCGACGCGTTCGACGTTGTCTTCGCCTTCGATGGCAAAGGTCACAGCGGACTGTACGATTTCCGGGTCCGACTTGCCGGTCGCGGCGACGAGGTCACCGCAGAGAAACACGGTTACGCGGCGATGGATTCGCTCCCAGTCTTCAAGGGCGAACTTTACCGCCGGCGGAATCGGCTGCGACGAGTAGTCCGTGAGCACCTTCATGATGCGATCGGCAGTGTATCCGCGGGCGTATCCCCACTGCACTGCTTCGCCGGTCAGGCGGTATCGAACAACCCGTTCGCTGGTGCGGATGAGCTCGGTGAAGCGAGACAGGTCGTAGAGCAGGGGCGCTGAGGCCATGTCCAGGAAGCAGGTCACTTCGAAGTTCGGCTCTACAAGGATTGCGCCCTTGCCCGAGGGCTCTTCGGGACAATCGCCGATGCCCAGCATGCACTGACCGACTTCGGTGAGCCTGGCTCGCCGCGCTCCGCCACGGCCCTTGCCGAGCTCGGCGGCACCGACATGGGTCAGAGTGCGGGTGATCACAGCTCGCACGAAGTCTTCGATCACCGGCTCGCCGCCGAGGCCTACGGGCAACGCCGTGCCGAGATAGCGGGATTCGAGTGATGAAATGGTCCGCGTGGTCTCGTCGACGTCGAACCAGTCTTTGGGCTCAAGACGCCGCAGCGCGGAGAGCACGCTGCCACGAGGGCCCGCGAGCTGAGACGGCTTCTCGTCGGGCCCTTCAAAGGCTCCGTCGCCGTGACCCGTGGCCGGGGTCTCGCCGGCCGCGTACCAGGCCGATGCCTGAATCTCGCTCCACGCGCGCTGCTGCTCCAGGGCGCGGAAGATGATCGGAATCCGCTCTTCGAGTGGCCTGGTGAAGTACACCAGACCCTCGGGAACCGCGATAACCAGGTCACCTTCTCGGCGCAGCATGCCAAGTGATTCAGCGACCGAGAGCAGGAAGATGTGCACGTCCCATCCGCCGATATGCAGCGGATCCGGGGTCACCTCGGCTTCGTTATCGCTGCCGTATCGGTCGACGATAACCGGAGCCATCGCCTTGAGATCCGAGCGATGCGGCGAGGCGTCGCGATTCAGGCGCACAGCGTCCGTTTCTACGAAGCGCACCACGTTAAGGAGGTTGAACTCGACGACCAGCAGTCGACGCTCGAGCTCGGTGCGCGTCTCATCGTCGACATCATCGACGACCTGGCGCTTTTCGGGCGGCTCGCCTGCGAACCCCTCGAATCCGGGAGTTACCTGCAGCCATTGTTGCAGAATGCCCTGCTCAAGCGCGGTCTCGAGGGCCACGGGTTCGCGAGCGCTGACGTTGCCGACGACCACCACACCGGCGTCGACGAGAGGCATCACGCGTTGGTCAAAGTCTGCGTAGCCGTGGAGAAACCATCGCTTCTTGAGCCGCTCGCCACGCAGGCGGCGCCCGATGCGATCCATGAATGCGAGGAAGGCGCGATCATCGGCGTTCAGCCCTTCGACGATCTTTCGACGCGCCTTCTTGTCCGCCCACTTCTCTTCGAGGCACACTGCGCAGTCATCTGTGTCGCAGTCGTAGCGCGCAGCGATCCCTCGCAGGCTGGCGATTCCGTACACCTTGAGCAGAACTTCTGCGGGCGTTGTCATTTGGTAGATGACTCCTCAGCGCCGGCGGCGCCATCATCGTCGCCGCCGTCGGAGGATTCAGCGCCCTCTCTTGCGTCAGCTTCACCGTCACGGAGAAGCTCGCCGAGCAGCCGTGGAAACTGCCCGTGCTCTTTGAGACACTCCAATACAGCGGGGATCTCATCGGCCGGCATGATCAAATGCCGATCTCCGATCTGCACTGCAGTCAACTCCAGCTCTTCGAGTCGATGCAATGTTTCCTGCAGGGTGACGGCGGTATCGCACGCTATCACTCCCACGTTTCTATGGACAATCGCTCCCGTCGCGCTGCTCAAGTCGTGGCCTGTCTCGGTAGGGACTGCGCCCGTAAGGGACTGCGCCCGTGCGTTGAGAATCGCGGGATATTAGGACAGATTGGGGTCGATGGTCAACCGACACTGGCGGAACCCGACAATCCTGGAGGATCATGGTCGCCAAAACACTCCGAATCTCCGCCGCAATTGCAGTGCTCACGCCGATCGCTGCCGCGGCAGCCGTTGCCGCCCTGCCACGCGTTGCGCATGCCGATGAGCCCACGCCGATGAGCTACACCTGCGCGTCGAGCTACACATCGCAGGTTGTCGTCGACGGGATCCAGGCTGACTGGAGCGCCGAAGCCGGTCCCACCGACCGCGTGATCCAGCTCGTCGACGGCAGCGAGGCCTACGACTGGACCGGGGGCAATGACGCCAGCTTCAAGCTCTGGTGCCGCGTGGGGGACGATCATCTCTACTTCGCGGTAATCGGACGCGACGACAACATCGCGCGCGGCGATCGCTTCGAGTTGTGGATCGAAGCCGACGACGTCGCGCGCAGCCACAGTCAGCGCCTCCTCCGGGCAGAGATCGACATGAGCGCGGCCTTCTCAGATGAAGCGTCCTCCATTGAAGTCGGCGGTGTCCCCCTGCCGGACTCACGGGTTTGGGTCGTCGACCGTGACGAGGGCCGATACTTCATCGAAGCGGCCGTCCCCCTGTCGGCATTCTCGGGCCTGATCGGCTTCGGCCCGGTGGGCTTCGCCGCGATTCACCGAGATGAGGACCCCGACAACCGCGGACAGCGTGACAGCGCCGTCGGTACCGCGCCGGCGCAGCTCGACGACCCTCAGTCGCTGGGGCAGCTACACTTCGAACGCTTCGAGCGTCGTCTCGCGGCGATCCGCACCCAACTGCGCGTCGCTGAAGGTAGCGACGCGTCCCGCTCCGCCTGGATGGATGTCGCCGGAGACGGGCGTCGTGAGTACGTTGCTGTGCTCGGAGACGAACTGGTCGTTACCGGCACCGGGATGGAGGGATTCAACTGGGTCTCAATGCCCGTTCGACATCGCGACAGCCACGAGGCGCTCAGCATCGAAGGCCACGACATCGACATGGATGGCTACAACGAGATCTTCTACCGCTACGCGGTCGAGCGACAGGATCCCACGACCGATCGCAGCATGCGGCAGGAGTTCGTCGCCGTATATGACATCGACGGAACCGCGATCACCCGGGTCCTTCATCAGGAGGTCGCCAACCAGGTCGGCTCGGCGCGCCTGGAATCCACAATGGAGCTGCGCAACCGGGGCCACCGGGTCATCGTGCGTTTCGGACGCCCGCAGCCCGGCGATCTTACCGAAGACGATTGGTTCGACGTCGATGCGGGGCGCCAACACGACTACGAGGAGATGCTGCTTCCCTGGCAGTCCCGGTCGCGAATCAGCTGGTTTCTTGAGCCCGAAGGCTGGCAGGTGCGCGATGAAGGTCGCTGATTCGCGACGTGGCCCTGTCGCCAGGAAGCGGCGACGATGAGCCTGAACGCAGCAGAAATTGCCGCCGTCGTCGGTGAGGTGCGGAAGCTGCTGACCGGTTCGATTTGGCGCAGTGTTCGCGAGATCGGCGCAGAAGCCGGCGCCTGGCAGGTCGAGCTGCGCTCGCAGGGCAGCAACCACCACCTCCTCATTCAGCCCGCCGGAATCCACAGCCGGTTTCATCTCTGCGAGAGCCGACGACCGGCGCCACGGGAGCCCTCTGCGACGGCGATGCGCCTGCGCGGCCTGCTCGAGGGCGCGCGCTGCCTCGCGCTACTGCACGACGAAGGCGAACGGGCTGTGCGCTTCGATCTTCAGCGCGGTGACACCTGCTATTCGCTGATCGCAGAACTCTTCGGGCGACATGGCAACCTGCACCTTATCGACAGTGACGGCCTGCTGGTAACGTCAACGAACGCAAAGCGGGCGGCGATACGCGGACTGGCTCCGGGACAGAAGTGGGTCCCGGCAGCTTCGGTGCACAAGTACGGCCGTGTGACGCCGGCCGCGCAGGAGCCCCCCGGCGCCGGCGCATCCGCACGGATCGCCGCGCGTTACGACGAACGCCTGCGCCGTGAGCGCGAGCATGGCGAGCGGAGCGCGGTGCTTGCGCAGATTCGGCGCGCGCTCAAGCGCGAGAGACGCCGGGTGAAGGCCGTCGAGGGAGACCTGGAGCGGGCGGGCCGCGCTACGGAGCTTCGACGCCGCGGCGAGCTGCTGCAGGGGGCCTGGGGGCGCGTACAGCGCGGCGCGGCCTCGGTTGACGTCATCGACTACCACGACCCTGAGCAGCGCACGGTGACGGTGACCCTGGATCCTGCCCTCTCGCTTCAGGAACAGATCGAGAAACTCTTTCGCGCCGGCAAGCGCCTCGAAGCGGCGCGGGCGGGAATCGAGGCACGCCTGGACACTGCGAGGCAGCGGCTCTCCGCGCTCACGGCAGCCGAGGCTGCCGCCGCCGACTGTGACGTGGCGGCGCTGCCGCGGCTGGTGGCCGGACTCGGAATGCGCGGCCGAGCCGTCGCAACTTCAGGCAGGCGCCGCAAACAGCCGACAAGGCGGTGCTATCGACACTTCAGCGCTACGGACGGCACAGACATCCTTGTCGGGCGCGGCGGCGCGGACAACGATCGGCTGACCTTCCAGGTGGCGAAGGGCAACGACATCTGGATGCACGCTCGCGACTTTGCAGGCGCTCACGTGGTTGTACGTGGAGTGCGCGGGCAGCCACCCTCGCAGCAGACCCTCGTCGAGGCGGCGGCGCTCGCGGCACACTACAGCAAGGGCGCATCCGACACCTCAGTCGACGTGGGCTATACAGCCCGCAAGCACGTCTCCAGGGTGAAAGGCGCGGCGCCGGGTCGCGTCTCGGTGGCCGCGATGAAGACGATTACGATTCGGCCGAATCCGGCGCTCGTGTCTGCCCTGCCACGGCCCGACCGCGCTCCGTAGCGGTGTGGCGCAGCGGCGGCATGCCGGCCGGCGAGCTCGCGGCGATGACAACGCCTGAGGGTTCAGGGGCCTTCGATGCGCGTCGCACCCTCGGGTGGCGTGAAGCTGAATCCCTCGTCCGGCAGGCCGATGTTCTGCCTCACGGACTCGAAGATCAGCCGGTTGGTGTTGCCCAGGGCGTCAAAGACGACCGTCTCGCGCACCTGCCAGTCGCTGGGGCTGACGACGAAGTGCAGCATGCTGAACTGGCTCGACGGGGTGTTCGGGACGAGGGCGAGGACAATCCGCTCATCGTCTCGCTCCGGGATCGTGACGGTGAACTCGTCGGCGAGGCGCCCCTGGCCCATCATGAAGCGTAGCGCAGAGGGCAGCTGTGACGCGGAGAGTGACTGGGTGAAGTACTGACCGAATTCGGGCTCGTAGACCCAGAGGTCGCTTCCGTCGCTGATCAGGTATCGCTCTGTGGGCGCGGCATAGTCCCAGCGCATTTTTCCCGGCTTGAGAAAGAACACATGGCCGGTGGATTCCCGCTCTTCACCCAGCGTGGCGTTGCTGTAGATCTGGCGAAAGTCGGCGCTGAAGTCCGTGACCCGGTCGTAGGCGTCCTGCACCGCGTTTACGATCGCAGCGACCTCGGCCATGTCGTTCTGAGCGTTGCTGTCCCCTGTGGCCGCCGCCTCCGGTTGCGCTTCCGGCGCGGGCACGTCGGCCTGCGCGAGGAGCACGATGGGCTGAGAGCCGGCAACTGCGACTGGGGTTGCGACAGAATCCTCGGCAGGCGCGACAGCCGCTGTCCGGACGCTGAATGCAGGGTGCGCCTTCGCCAGGTGCGCGCCGGCTGCGTAGGCGTCCGCGGCGACCGGGACCGATTCCTGCGCGCTCTGCTTTGCCCCTCCCCATGCCGTGGGAACGGTGAGAAATGCACACAGGAGCGTGGCGAGAGCGATTCGTGTTACCTGGTTCATGGTCTTTCCTTGTGTCTCAAGCGTGAGGCTCGGGAGCGGGCGGCTCGTGCATAGAAGACGCAGAGCGCTCGGGATTATTCGCGCGCCTCCGACGTCGCCGGCCTGAGATCTCCAGCTTTGCTCAAGATGCGTCGCGGGCTGACGCCGCCCCGTCGCTCTCTTCGAGAACCAGCACCCTCTCGACTCGAACGGCGTGGATGCGTCGCTCGTCGGCAGATTCCACCGTAAAGCGAAGGCCCCAGCGCTCGACGACGGTTCCGGCGCCGGCGACGGAGCCGGTCTCGACTGCGATGAGGCCACCGAGAGATTCCGCGTCGATCTCGTCGTCCGCTACCACGTCGAAGAGGCCCAGTACTTCGACGAGGTTCGTGCGACCCTCGACGCGGTAGACGCCCTGACTGACTTCCGTCCAGGGCGCCGCTTCATCGTGATCGTACTCGTCACGTATTTCGCCGACGATCTCCTCGAGGATGTCTTCGAGAGTGACGATGCCGGCCATGCCGCCGAACTCGTCGACCACGATCGCCAGGTGGCTGCGACGCTGCTGCATCTCGGCGAACACCTCGCTGATCGGCTTCGTCTCGGGCACATTGAAGTGCTTGCGGGCCATGTGCAGCACATCGAAGTCGGCGTCCAGGCCGTGGCGACGAATGTGCTTGAGCAGGTCCTTGACGTGAAAGATGCCCAGCACATTGTCCATAGAATCGGCGTAGACGGGCAGTCGGGAGTGACCGCACTTCAGGGTAAGATCGAGGGCTTCATCAGCGGTCGCCGTCGCGGCGATACCGATCGTATCGGTGCGCGGCACCATTACCGCTCGCGCGATCGTGTCCTTGTAGTCGAACACGGACTGCAGCAGGCCCTGACGCTCCTCCGAGATGGTGCCTTCGCGGCCGCCGAGCTCAACAAGGAACTCGATGTAGTCTTCGCCGACATCCTGGCTGCTGTGGTCCACCGAGGTTCCGGCGAGCCTTGCCAGGCCCCGAGACAGGACAACGAAGAGCGACGCAAAGGGGGAGAGCAGGATGTGCAGGGGCCGCAGCAGCCTCATCGCCGCCATGCCGACGCGCTCCCGGTTGGCGCGCGCGATGGTCTTCGGTGTGATCTCGCCGAAGGTGAGCAGCAGCAGTGTCATGACGCCGATCGCGATGGGCACGGCGCTGCCGCCACCCAGCAGCTTCTGCGAGGCGCTTGTGGCGAGGGCAGACGCGGTGACATTGACGATGTTGTTGCCGATCAGAACGGTCGTCAGAACCTTGTTCGGCTCCTTCAACCACAGATTCAGCGGGTGCCTGGGGTCACCACTGGCATCAACAAGCTGTTTGACCTTTGCTCGTCCGAGGCTGGTGAGCGCGGTCTCGGAAGCGCTGAAGAACGCGGACCCGACGAGGCACGCGCCGACGCCGAGGAGGTCGCCGAATACGGGTGCACTCACTGCAGGCCTCTGCCGAAGGGGTGACCGATCACCACGCGGTCAATTTCGCGGGGTCTATGTATGCGCGGACTCAGCGGGTCAGCTGAGTCCGTGATAGGTTCGCCGATCATGCGTGTTGTGGCTGGAGTGCTCTTAGGGAGCGCCGGCAACTATGGCGCCGAGAGCGGCGGTGTCAAGCGGTGGTCGGCGTGTTGACAGTGTTTAATGACGTGATCTACGCGCAGTTGAATGGATCGCTGCGCGGTCCGTCGAAGTGCGCGTTACTGCTGCGTGCGGTGGCAACCTGCACTCCACAACACCTCTGGGGGAAAACCGATGAAGATTCGATTTCTGACACTTGCGGCCTTTGTAGGCTCATGCCTCATGGCCGCACCTGCCTTTGCGACACGGACCTGTACCGTGGAGGCCCCCTGTGTTCTGCGGGTTGCGACCGTCGCGCCGCCGAACACGCCATGGGCCCAGCAGCTTGAGGACCTTGAGGACCGCGTAGAGTCGGCCTCCGGTGGTCGTATCAATGTGCGCCCCTTTGTCGGCTCCTCGGACGGCGAGCTGTCCCTGGCACGTCAGTGCAAGGACGGATCGCTTGAGGCTGTCGGCGTGTCGACCGGCGCGATCGGCTCACTGGTCCCCGCGATGTCCGTGTTCGAGCTGCCCTACCTCTTCGAGTCCGTTGAGCAGGCGGATCGCATCATCGACAACCATCTCTTCGCTCCGGTTGAGCGCATCCTCGGCGAGAACGGGTTTCAGCTCTACATCTTCAGCGAGAACGGGTTCCGAAACTTCGCGACCTCGAACGGAACCATTGTCCACGCCCCCGGCGACCTCGCCGGCATTCAGATGCGCAGTCAGGAGAACTGGATGCACGAGGCGATGTACCGCGCCCTCGGCGGCAACCCGGTCGCGATCCCGATCACCGAGACGAGCACCGCGCTGAGCACCGGCAACGTGCAGGGCTTCGACAACACGCCGCTCTTCGCTCAGGCCGCCGGCCTGCACAACTTCGTGAACGCCTGGACAGTGAGCAATCACATCTACCAGCCCGCAGTCGTCGTCTATAACAAGGACTGGTTCGACAGCATGCCGGCCGACCTGCAGGCGATTCTTCTTGCGGAGCGGGAATCCGAGACACGCAGCGGCCGCCGCCTGATTCGCCGAATGACGCCGGCGCTCGTCGCGAATCTCGCGAACTCGGGCATCGAAGTTTACGAAATGACCGACGCCGAACGAGCAACATTCGCTGCCGCCACCCGCGGCGTGCACGCCGAATTCCGATCGCGCGTATCCGCAGGCGCCGATCTTCTCGACATCATCACGTCGCACCAATAGAACACTCAGGCAGTGGACGCGTCCGCGCGCTCACATTCCTGGGATTGAATCCGCCGCCGTCTTCTGACCGCGGCGGTTTCCTGTTCGGAATTCGATGGCGGCACTCCCCACCGACAATGAACCAACTGAGGCGCGAGTCCTCAGGGACCGTGGGGGCGTGTTCCGCCTCCTCGCGACCGTTGATGACCTGATCTACGGATTCGAGCGGGCATTCGTGACGCTCGCGATCATCATCATGACAGGCGTGCTCTTTATCGAGATCTCCTACGACTACCTGCATTCGCAGCAGCTGACCCTGAAGGGACTCAGCAAGTCGTCCCCTGCCGGCGCTGTCATCGGGCTGGTGGTCCTCGGCTGTTTCGTCGCAGGCATGTACCTCGTGTCGTTTTCGAGAATGCCTGCCTTCCAGGGCAAGCGCGCGATGGTTCTCGGCGCGACGATCGGCGGTGTACTCTTCACGATATTTCTGGGCTGGGGCCTCCTGACATTCAAGCCACCGGTGGTGCTGATCGGAGCGACGCTCGCGTGTACCGCCGTCGCGCTGAGGTCGGAGCTGCGTAGACCGCGACCTGAGGGCGAGAAGCTCGTCAGCCCGACCACCATCGCACACGTCGGCTTCGTCCTAACGACAGCCGTTGTCCTCATCGTGTTCTTCGCGAAGGCGAAAGGATACTCGTGGGCGCAGAACGTTGCCCTCACGCTGCTTCTCTGGATGGCGTTCATCGGCGCCTCGATGGCGACACATCAGAAGCGTCACCTCGCCGTCGACGCCGTTCGCAAGGCGGTCCCGAAGCGCTACACCCGCATCTACAACGGCCTCAGCTACCTGGTCTCGGCGGCCTTCACCTTCGCGCTGCTGCTGCTGGCATGGAAGTACTATCAGCTCCGCCTCGGCGAACAGGGCGAGCCCGGACGCGTGCCGGACCACATCAAGGTGCTCTCCATTCCCTTCTCGTTGGCGCTGATTGTCCTGCGCTTCGGCCTCTACGGCGTCGCAGAGTTCATTATCGCGGCGCTGAAACTGGACCCGGACGAAGACGCCGGAGAGGGCAACCCGACGGGTGGCGACGTCGCTCCCGAAGCCGCGCGAGGTGACGCATGAGTCCTGTCGCGCTGGGAGTCATCGGCATTCTGGTCGTCTGTATCGGACTCGGCCAGCCGCTCTATGTGCTTCTCGGGGGACTCGCGTCCTTCCTGCTGCTCTACTCCACAGATACGATCACCAGCTTCGGCGACCTGATCATCCTGATCGAAGAAACCCGCGGACTCAGCGAGCAGGAAGTCCTGCTGGCGATCCCCTTCTTCGTGATCTCGGGCGCCATCATGTCCGAGGGCAACATATCCCGAAAGCTGGTCGGCTTCGCCCAGACCCTCTTGAGAGGGGTTCCGGGTGGACTCGCTGTGGCCGCAGTTATCGGCTGCATCTTCTTCGCAGCCATCTCAGGATCGTCCCCGGTAACGGTCATCGCGATCGGAACCATCGTGTATCCCGCAATGATCAACGAAGGGTACAGCGACCGCTTCTCGGCCGGCCTGGTATCTTCGGCCGGCTCCCTGGGCATCCTGATACCGCCCTCGATTCCCATGATCGTCTACGCCCTCGTCGACCCGAAGGGACTCGCCGATCCGCCGAACTACATGATCGCCCGCGCCGGCGAATCGATCGACCTGCGCGACCTGTTCTTTGCCGGCATCGGGCCGGGCATGCTGATCGGCTCGATCTTTATCTTCTACTCGGTCTACGAGGGCGCGCGCATCGGCCATCGCAACGAGAAAGGGACCGCCGTTGCGAAAGCGGCCGGAACCTTCGCGAACGGCATCGCACGACTGGGCTGGAGACTCTTCTGTGTCGCGCCCTTCGTGATGCTGGCCGGCCTCCCCACGATCCTCATCAATCGCCTTGCTCCCGAGGCAGCAAAGTCGCTGCCCGGGACCTTCAAGCCCGGCGGGATCGTATATGACGTCGCGGAGGCTTTCGGCGATGGTTTCTGGGCGCTCATGCTCCCAGTCATCATCCTCGGCGGCATCTATTCGGGCCTGTTCACACCCACCGAAGCCGCCTGCGTGAGCGTCGTGTACGCGCTCTTCGTCGAGGTCGCGATCTATCGCAGCCTGCACCTGCACAAGCTGCCCGGCGTATTCGGCGAAGCGACAGTCCTCATCGGCAGCCTGCTCATCATCATCGCCGTCGCGCAGGGATTCAATGAGTTCCTCGAAGAGGCAGAAGTTCCGCAGATGCTCGTCGACACCATCCTCGACATGCAGCTCTCGACGGTGGCCTTCCTGCTCGTCGTAAATATCCTGCTGCTGATCGTCGGTTGCTTCATGGACATCATGAGCGCGATCCTGATCCTCGTGCCCCTCCTCAGTCCCGTCGCCTTCCAGCTGGGAATTCACCCGGTTCACCTCGCGATCGTCTTCATCGTAAACCTCGAAATCGGCTACCTCACGCCGCCTCTGGGACTGAATCTATTTGTCGCGAGCAGTATTTTTGAAAAACCCATCGGTGAGGTGATCCGATCTGTGATCCCCTTCACCGGTCTCATGCTCATCGGACTGCTATTCATTACCTACGTGCCCACGATCGCGCTGGGGCCTGTTTCGGTAAAGAACGGCCATGAGCTCTACGTGCCCTTCCCTGAGCGCAAGATTCCTATGGACTCCCTTGCGCCCGAGGACTCGCTACGCTTCCTGTCCCGACTCGCTGAGCTTGCGGACGAGGCGGAGGCTGACGGCGGCGACGAGGGCGAAGACGAGGGCGTACTGACCCTCGCTGAGCTTCTCGCGCAGGCCAACGCTGACATCGAAGACCAGGGCATGCAGGCCCTGGGCGAGCAGCCCCTCGACGAAGTGCTCAGGGACTATCTGCGCCTGCACAACGACGAGGTCAGCTTGCGCGTGTTGATGGACGATTACATCAGCGACGACTGACCCAACGGGTCGCTACGGTCCGTATCACAGCGACTCATTACAACCGCGACATGGCTCCCACGTCGCCCCAAACACCACCGCGCGCAGCCTTCATGGAACAGGGAAGCACATCCATCCTTTCCGCGGCGCTGGTCCTCTTCTTCGTCATGGACCCGCTGGGCAACGTGCCTCTCTTCGTGTCCTACCTGCGGCACGTCGACGAGAAACGACGCACGCGCGTGCTGGCCCGTGAGGTCGCCATCGCAGGCTGCGTCCTGTTAGTATTTCTCTTCGGCGGCGATGGGCTGCTCCACGTCCTTCACCTCGAGCAGGAGTCTGTCACCATCGGCGGTGGGATCGTGCTCATGATCATCGCGCTTCGCATGGTCTTTCCTCAGCAGGAATCATCGAGGAGACCGGAGTCGAAGGAAGAGCCCTTCATCGTGCCGCTCGCGATCCCGCTTCTCGCGGGGCCCTCTGCACTCGCCACCCTGATCCTGATGGTTCGCAGCGACCCTGATGCGGTCATAACTCGCTGGCTGCCTGCACTGGGCATCGCGTGGGGCGCCTCCGCGGCGATCCTCATGGCATCACCCATCCTGATTCGCGTACTCAAGAAGCGCGGACTTACGGCCATCGAGCGGCTGATGGGCATGATCCTGATCATGATCGCGGTGCAGATGGTGATGACCGGAATTCGCGAGTTCATGACCACCACCTGAGCGCCGCCCTGCCCGTACTCATCGAAGTAGATGACCGGTCAACGCGGTCGTGCATCGAAGTGGGCCGTTATCGTTCGGCAGGCTTGTTGCGATTCATTAACCGAAAGGTTAACCACGAGCTGTCGCTCCTCCCACGCATGCGCCCCGGCGGACATCATGGATCTCTACGTCAACCTTCTCTCTCCAAATTCCCGTAAGGTCGTCGCCGTCGCGGAGCATCTCGGGCTCGACGTGACCACCCACGTGATGGACTTCGGCAACGGCGATCTCAAGACGCCGGAGTTTCTCGCCATCAACCCCAACGGGAAGATTCCTGCCCTTACGGACGGCGACTTCAAGCTGTGGGAGTCCAACGCCATCATGGCCTACCTGGCCTCGAAGTCCGACAACTCGTCGCTCTGGCCGAAGTCGGACGCACGCTATGACATCATGCGTTGGATGAACTGGGAGCTCGCCCACTGGGGTCGGTGGATCAGCACATACGGCTTTGAGACATTCCTCAAGAAGATGTTTGGAATGGGCGACGCGGACCCCAAAGTCGTCGAGGAGGCCGGTGGATTCATTCAACGTTTCGGAGCCGTGTTGGACGGCCATCTTGCAAACAACAACTTCCTCGTCGGCGATGCGGTGACAATTGCTGATTTCGCCGTCGCGTCGCACCTTGGCTACCGCATCGCGGCCGGCCTCCCCCTGGACAGTTTCAGCAACATCCTCGCATGGGAAGCTCGCCTCAATGAGATCCCGGCCTGGCGAAACAGCACGCCCAACGCCGGTTAACGCGGAGCCTGCTCTGTCCGAATCACCAGGAGACGGTGGTCAGCGGACCATCAACGGCAGCCCAATCACTGTTCACCATAGTCGTTATCATCGTCAGAATCTCCGACATCGGCATGGTGGTGATCATGAAGTCGCCTTCGTCAATGTCCACAATCATCTGGTTGAGCGCTGCTTCAAACTCCTCCGAGGCGACGACGTCCAGTATGCGTCCTGCGGCGACCAACGCCGCGGTTACGATGACGGCGACTGAAACCAGCACCCCGCTGAAAAGGCCTACGTTCGTCGTGTTTGCGAGCACCCCGGCAAGCTTGTCGGCGATCGCGACGCCACCGAGGTTTGCCGTAGCGAGCGCGTCCCCGGCATAGACCGCCACACCAAGCGCCGCGATCAAACTGAGCTTGGCCGAAACGAGGCCCGACATTACGGCGCCGCCAACGGTCAACAACGTGCTTGTGTCCGTGTCAGCGACGAGGCTGCCGAACTCATCCAATCGTTGAGGTGAGACGTCGCGCGACATGAAGGCAACATCGGGCGTAAAGCCGGCGAAGGGGGCAGAATAGAGCAGCGATGTGAACAGGCCGGCGTTCTCGGCGCTCCATGTTTGGTTGTATGCCTCCCACTGGCGCAGGAGCTCGTTGGCCATCACACGGAATTTCATCCATGCGTAACCCTCAAACACCGCGAGCAACTCTGCCTCCCGACGGGTTGCGGCGCGGGGACTGCGAGCGAGGGCCATCAAGGCTGCCACCTCCGATGCGCTCATTTCAACGTCGATGACTTCCTCGCCCAGAAGCTCCCGAAGAAAGTCGAGCAGTGCCTCGTCGTCGGTACCTGCCTCGCTGATCTCGGTGCGCATCTCGTCAAAGTACTGCAGCAATACGGCGGTCGTGATTTCGCCGGCGAGCCATGCGCGAATCTCGGCCGGTGATGGCCCGTTGTCATCCGGCGCATCGGCCAGGATGAGGGCGAAGTAGTAGCTGACTTCTACCGGCGAGAGTCCGGTGTTTTCGATGACAAGGTCCCTCAGGTCCGTGTAGTTCGCTTCAAAGATTCCGAATCGTTCGGTGATCGCAACGCGGGTGAGTACATCTCCGCAGCAGGCAGTGGCGCCACCGTCGCTCAAGTTGATCGAGACGGAGTTCGGGTCGGCGTAGGGCCACGCAGTGGCGACGAGGCCGTCAATATCTCCTTCATCGACGACCGTCGGTTGCCCCAGAATCACCGGAGCCGACGGCGGAAAGGTAATACACTCGTTTCCAACTGTGTTTGTGCTGTTCGACTGCCAGGTCGAATCCGTTGGGAGCGTAGTGTCCACGTACACGCCGGGAAAATCTTCAATCACCGAGCCGGAGCCGTGGTCCACCACAGCACGCTTCGAGTGTATCCAAGCGACGAGGTTTGCTGCGATCGCCGGCGGCCGGTCCCCTGAGATGCCGGGCGTGTACGACGTGCAATCCCACTGCCCTTCACCGGGACTCAGCACGTCGACCTCGCCGCCGAAGAACACAGTGTCAATCCACGTCGCGTCGGCGGCCTCTCCAAGAATTCCACCCGCATATTTGAAGCCGATCACCTCGCCGATGAAGCTGGAGTTTGCGATGCGAGAGTTCTTCGAGCTTCGCGCAAGCCCTCCGGACATCGCAGAGGTCTCCGTTGTGCCGGTGGCGTCCATGTTGCCGAGAACACGCACATTCA
Source organism: bacterium (assembly GCA_030427825.1). Lineage (GTDB taxonomy): Bacteria > Myxococcota_A > Bradymonadia > REDH01 > REDH01 > JAUICO01. Next base: position 24,322 of record JAUICO010000040.1, read on the forward strand.
AGAGCTCCGCGGACTCCAGCTTCCAGAAGAACCCGAAGTTGGAATAGGCGTCGAAGACACGAAAGTTCTGGCCGTCCCAGGTGCCGCGAAACGATTCGTTACCTGCAATGCCGGCCTGCACGACCGTGAAGGGGTACTGTTCGGGCGGGGCGCCCGGGTCAGACAGGAAGATGTCAGCGCCCTGAACAAACACAACTCCTTCGGTGTCGTCTTCCATCGCCTGCAGGTCACGGGCTGAACACATAATATACGGGTCGTCCTCAGTACCGGCTCCTGCCATGTCGATCGCGCCGATCGGGCGTCGACAGTACTGGGGCAGGATTTCGATCACACGCGCGATCGACCCACGCTCGTCCGGCCATTCGGCGACAACTTCGAAGTACAGGGGCTCGTTCTCCACGGCAGCAAACAGCTGATTCGCACTGGCGACCGGAGCGACGCCGACGGAGCTGAAATTGCGCGTACTCATCGTCGCACCTGTCGGCGCTGTCAGCGGAGGCTGGCCGAGGTCGAACCACCGCGTGGCGACAACGACATCTCGTCCGCGCTCCGGAGTCAGCGTTTCGTGTGGCACGTACACCCTTGCGGTACGAGCTACGGCTGCGTTTCCGGCGGAGTCTGTGACGGTGGCAACGAACTCATAGACGCCCGGAACCTCAGCGGAGTATCCCGACGCGTCAACCTGTATGGGGAGCTCACCGTCGGCGTTGTCGCTGGCAGTAAACTCCGGAGGCGTGCGCCAATCTCGCTGAAAGAGTGTGATGGATGGCGGCGTTGTGTCGACGATGCGTAGCGTAGCGTTCAGCGTCGCTCGCCCGTCGAGCCCCGTCGCGGAGGCCTCAACATCGAAGACTCCGACGACCCGAGTGTTGAAATCGCTGAGAACATCGAAGTCGCGGCTGTCGGAGCTCCCCTGCGGCGAGAAGCGGTACACCACTGGAAGCGAAGCCCCACCATTGACCTCCGAAGCCGTCAGCTCCCACTGCGTAAGCGTCGATCCGGCCTCAATCTCGAGGTCGTTGAGGACGGCCCCGTTGAAGTAGTCCGGCGCTTCGACAGTGTCGGCGTCCGTGTCGGCGCCTGTATCCGCATCTGCGCCGGTGTCGGTGTCGGTGTCGGTGTCGGTGTCGGTGTCGGTGTCCGACGAAGAGTCTGTATCCTCGGCGTCCGAGACCTCAACGACGTCGCCGGCGTCCGCGTTCCCCGTCTCGGCGTCCCCGGCATCGACAGCATCTGTGCTGACGTCTTCCCCGGAGCTATCCTCGATGGGCTCCGCGTCGCCCGCAGCATCGATTCCGACCTCCAGCGCCGTATCCGCGTCGTCAGACTCTCCCGTACAGGCGCAAAAAACAAGCGCCACCACCATCGCAACCGCTCCAGGAAAGTGCTTCACAACGTACCTGCTTGTAGTTCATTCAACTCGGCTCCGCGCCGACGTCTGCAGCCGACATCGTAGGTGGGCTACGGTGCCAATACAACCGGGCCGCCTGCAGCTTCCTCGTTGAGCACCTCGTGTACCCGGGCGCGTTCACCGCAGGCCTGCACGATCCGGTCCTACCACCAGGCTGCTGTTCACGGCCGCGAATTACCGGTCCGGTACCAGTGCTCGGTGTGGACCACGCGCGCCCAAAGCCGGCTGACGCGGACCAGAATCGCGACCGTGCAGGCCATCAGCGAAGGCGAAGATCGGCGGTTCCTCACCCTTTTTCGGTTTTTCTCTGTCATCTTGTCCCATTCGCCCGACACCGGCCGTCGTGATAGCAGATGACAACATTTCGTCGTCGTCGCCGGCCGAAAGGTCCACTCAACACGGAGATACTCCATGAAGAAATACCTACTTCTCTACCGCAGCCCGCACGCCCAGATGGCCGGCTTTGAGCCCTCACCTGAGCAGATGCAGGCCATGCTGCAGCAATGGGCCGAGTGGAAAGAGAGATTCAAAGAGAGCATCCTCGACATGGGCGACGGCCTGCAGTCCGGCGGTCGTGTTCTGCAGCCCGACAACACAGTCACGGACGGCCCCTTCATCGAAGCCAAAGAAGTTATCGGCGGCTTCTCGATCGTTGCCGCGGAAAGCCACGAAGCCGCAGTGGAGATCGCTCGCTCCTGTCCCGTGCGGCATATGCCCGGAAACAGCGTCGAAGTGCGCGAGATGGCCGGCTTCTAGGGCGACGCATGCCGAGATGCCCGCGTAGCAGGTTCCACCGGATCCGGCCGTCGCGCGGGCACGCTGCCGTGTTCTGCTACCGAACATACGAATAGACTGCGGATGTGAGCGAGGAGCGCACCTGTCGCGTGATCCATTCCTGCAACCTCAGTAATCGCCGGTGCCGGAGCAACCACCACAACTCGTCGACCACTTTTTTCGCCACGAGTACGGGCGGACGGTGAGTGCGTTGGTGCGTCGCTTCGGCGCGTCGCGAGTGGAGCTGATCGAAGACTCCGTGCAGTCGGCAATGACCGCAGCGCTGACAACGTGGGCGCGCCGTGGTGTTCCTGACAATCCGGGCGCCTGGATCATGCGAGTCTCTCGGAATCGCGTGCTCGACCACATCCGCCATCGGGGTGTGATCATGAGACATCGCGAAAGCGCCGTCGAATCAGACCCGCCGGAAGAGGCCGTCGGTCATCTGCGCCATGAAATCAACGACGAGCTGCTCCGCATGCTTTTTGTTTGTTGTGACGAAAACCTGCAGGCGAAGACGCAGCTGATTCTCGCCCTCAAGATTCTGTGTGGTTTCAGCGTCAGCGAAATCGCGCTGCGCCTCTTCGTTAGCGAAGACGCCGTTCGCAAGCGCATCACACGCGGGCGCCGACAGCTTCGGGACGTAGCGCCCGACCTCGATGCCGCCGACATCGAATCATTGCGCGCAAGGCGTCCGCGAGTACACCACGTCCTCTACCTTCTCTTCAACGAAGGCTACAGCTCGGCACAGGCAGACTCGGCGATACGCCGAGAGCTCTGTGAAGAGGCGATTCGCCTTGCGACGATCCTGACATCACACACGGTGGCCAACACGGACTCGCATGCCCTGCGTGCGATCATGCACCTGCACCACTCGCGGATCGATTCGCGCACACACGAAGGCGAACTGCTGCTGCTCGAGGAGCAGGATCGAGAGCGCTGGAATCAGCAACAGATTGCGCTCGGCATGCAGTCGCTGATGCGGGCAGGCATCGACGGGCCGAAGTCGCGCTATCACATCGAGGCCGCGATCCTGATTGAGCACCTGACCGCAACGTCCTACGAGCAAACAAACTGGCCCGACATCGTACGCCTCTACGAAGCCCTCGATCGCGTGCATCCCTCGCCGCTGAACACACTGAACCGCGCGATCGCTCTCGCCGAATGGCGCGGACCCGAAGCCGGCCTTGCGCTGCTGGACACATTAACCCCGCCGGCGTGGCTCGCGCGCTACTACCTCTGGGACGCAACCCTCGGCGAGCTGCATCGCCGCTGCGGCAATATCGAGCGTGCCACACGTCACATGGAACGCGCGGCGAAGTCGGCCCCGACGGATGCAGAGCGGCGCCGCATCGTGCGCAGAATGAGCGGTACCGCCACGAAGCGGGGGTCAGGCTGAGCGGTTCGATGCCGGCGCCGCACCTGCGGCTTACGTCAATGCCGACGAACCGGCCGCACGCACTTCGACGACCCACTCACGCGTCGGTGCCTGCGAGTAACGCAGGTCACCGCCCTGGCGCCGCATCAGCTCGCGCGCAATGTACAGCCCAAGGCCATGCCCGCCGGTTGTCTCATCGCGCTGAAAGGGAACAAACAATCGTTCTACCAGCTCCCCGTCGAGCAGAGCTCCGTCAGAGAACCGAATCGACACGGCCGCCTCATCCGCCACCACGCGGATCACAAGCTTCCCGGTGCCGGCGTGCTGCACACTGTTGACCAGCAGGTTGTCGACAACCTGGCTGAGAGCTTCGGCGTCGGCGTGTGCCCACGCAGCATCCGGCGCCTCCGTATCCACACACACATCGTTCAACGCCAGAAGCTGCGACGATCTCTGAAGGCAGGCGTTCACGATCGCAACGACATCCGTGCGCTCTGTCTGCAGTTCAGCGGCACTCGACAGTGTCGCGTCAAGCAGGCGCTTCGATAACGTCACCAGCCGCTCCACATCTTCCTGTGCCCACTTCAGCGACTCACGATACTCCTCGGCTGTGCGCTCTCTGCGGAGCGCCACCTCAATCTCGCCTTTCAGCGCAGTCAGCGGCGTTCTCAGCTCATGAGACGCTTCGGCGATGAACTGTTGCTGCGCCACCATCAGCTGTTCAATTCGCCGGATCAGCTCGCCGATAGTGCTCGACAACATCGCGGTCTCTGCGGTCGCGAGCTCACCATGGAGTGGTGATGCGTAGCCGCCCTGCCCGATCGCGATGGCGTTCACATCCATCTCTTCACAGGCTCGTGATATGCGCGTCAGGTCGCTCGTTACCCGGCGTGTCGCCCACCATGCGGCCAGAACGATCATGACCGCAGCGAGCATTGCCGCCGGAACCGCCCGCATCGTCGCCATACGAAGCGACGCGTCGATTTCGGCATGTTCAACGCCTACGACGAATGTGTAGAACTCACCATTCGGGCCCGGTGCGCGAAGCATGACGACACGCAGCATCGCATCCGATATCCCCTCAATATCCGCGAATCGAAGAGTGGCTGCACCGCCTCCCGGGGTACACACGCGCGTCACATCCGGATTCTCCCGGACGTTGCCGGTCTGCGCCTCCACATCGCAGTTCGCGTTGAGTATCAGCGCATACTTGGCAGTGATCATGCTCTGCAACGCGGGAACCTGCAGCGGCGCTTCATGCACGTGGATGCCTTGATCGTACTCGTGGAGCACATCTGCCGCGTCCTGTTGCGCCAGTCGATACAGCATCCTGTCCGTTTGCTCATGAATGTGCCGCCCGTGAATGAGCAGCAACACCACGATCAGCAGACCGACCGACAGGAATGTGGCGACGGCAACGTTGCGTACAAGGAGGTCAGTCAGTCGGCCCGGCTTTCTCATTCAGGCTCCTGAAGCCGGTATCCGCGACCACGAACTGTCTCAATCACCGATGCATCGAGCCCGCGATCTCCGTCCAGCTTGCTGCGCAGATAACGCACATACACATCGACCACATTGGTTGTCGGGTCGTGCGACATCCCCCACACACGATCGAGAATTCGCGATCGCGTCAGCACTTCGCCGCGACGCGAGAGCATGTATTCGAGCAGCTCGTGTTCCCGCGGGCTGAGGTTGTGCCTCTCGCCGTCCCGCGCGACGACGCGACGTCGGCGGTCGTAGGTCGCCGCACCGATCCGGACGGTCGCCGCTCCGGTGCTGGTGATGTCCGTTTCGTTCCTACGCAGGTTCGCACGCAATCGGGCGAGCAGCTCGTCGAAGCTGAACGGCTTCTCGACAAAATCGTCGGCACCGTTGTCGAGTGCGAGAATCGCCGCATCTGTCCCCTTGCGTGCTGTCAGCATGATGACCGGTATCGCGATACCATCGGCGCGCCATCTGCGTAGAACGCTGAGGCCGTCGCTTCCCGGCAGCGACCAGTCGAGGAGCGCCAGGTCATAGGGGATTCTGCCGGCCTGCTCGACCGCGCTGAGGCCGTCTTCACAGAGGTCGACACCGTATCCCTCTTCGCGCAGACCACGAACGAGAAATCGGGCCACGCCGACGTCGTCTTCAACCACCAGAATCAGGGCTTCAGGCTGCTTGACCGTTTCCATTTGCCCGAGCCTCCACGAAAAAGCGCGCGTACAGTGCCGGCAGAACGAGCAGGGTAAGCGGCGTGCACGTCACCAGTCCGCCGATAACAACGGTGGCGAGCGGCCGCTGCACTTCTGCGCCGACACCGTGCGCGATTGCCATCGGAAGAAATCCGATACCTGCGACGCACGCGGTCATCAACACCGGGAGGAAGCGCTCCAGCGCGGATCGTCGCGCGGCTTCGCCGGCCCCAACTTCAGGGTGCAGCTCCCTGGTTCTGCTGAGCAACACGATCCCGTTCATCACGGCGATCCCCGACAACGCGATCGCGCCCACGATCGCGCTCATCGAGATCGGCATGCCACGGAGCCACAGGCTCAACACACCGCCGGAGGCAGCGATCGGGACATTCAGGAAGATCAGCAGCGCGGGCCTGAACGAGTCAAACGCGAGGTAGAGCATCCCAAAGATGAGGAAGAGCACCACCGGAAGCATCACCATCATCCGCGTGGTCGCGCTACGCAGCTGCTCAAACTTCCCGCTCCACTCAATCCAATACCCATCCGGCAGCGTCACCTGCTCTTCGATGAGCCTCTTCGCGTCGACGACGAAGCCGCCCAGATCGCGGCCTCGCACATTGGACTCAACGATCACGCGACGGCTGTTGGTGTCCCTTTCGATGATCGCCGCGGACCTGGAGACCTCAATGTCACCAAGCTCGGAGAGCGGCACGCTGCTACCGCTGCGGGTAACCACCGGGACGTCGCCGATCTCTACGTTCGGTCCCGGTGTCACCATGACCACAACAGGATCCCGAAACTGCCCACGTGTCACCTCGCCGGCGGGTATGCCGCGTCTCACCGCACCGACCGTGGCGAGCACATCCTCCGCCGAGACGTTGTAAAGAGCAAGGCGGTCGGGCCTGGTACGCAGGGTCAGACTCGGGACCCCCTCCGTAGTCGGCGCGATCACATCGACAGCGCCGTCAACGCCGGACAGCAGCTCGGCGACCTGCTGTCCCAGTTGAAGCAGAGTCGCGTGATCTGTGCCGTAGATCTTGACGCCAACGTCGCTGGTGATCCCTTCAAGCAGCTCATTGAAGCGCATCTCGATCGGCTGCGTAAACGTGAACTCCGCGCCCGGCGCCGCGGCCAGCAGGCGGCGGCTTATGGCTTCGACCAGACCCTCGGTTGTGCGCGCGGTTGTCCACGCGTCGCGCGGCGCAAGGCGAACGAGAATGTCCGCCTCCTCGAGGCCCATCGGGTCCGTGGCCAGGGCCGGCGCCCCGGTCCGCGATGCAACCCGCTCCACCTCAGGGAACTCGCGCAGCACTGTCTCCACGCGGGTTGCCTCGCGCAGCGCCTGCTCAGGGTTGAGCGACGGAATTCTGGCTGTCTGCACAACCATGTCGCCCTCTTCCAGGCGCGGAACAAACTCGACGCCCAGGGACGAAGCAACCCAAACAGTCCCGGCAAGGAGCGCCACAGAAGCCCCAAACGCAAGCACCGGAACCCGCAGACACGCGTTGAGAACCGGCTCGTATGCTGAGAGGAGCGCCCTGGTAACAAGGGTCTTCTTGTGACGACCGGGCTTGATGACGAGGGACGATATCGCCGGAACATAGCTGAAGGTCAGAACGAGGGCGGTCGCCAAAGCAAACAACACAGTCAATGCCATCGGACGAAAGAGCTTACCTTCCGTACCCTGCATCACCACGATCGGCAGGTACACTAACAACAGAATGCTCACGGCGAACATCACCGGCCGCGCAACACGTTGCGCCCGCTCAGCGACCTTCTCTCCGAAGCTTCCCTCGGCGGCGACCGTAATCCCCGCGATGCTCTCAACCACAACAATCGTACCGTCGACCACGAGACCGAAATCGATAGCCCCCAGAGACATGAGGTTGCCGGAGTATCCAATCAGATACAGGCCTGTGAATGCACCTAACATCGAGAGAGGGATTACAGATGCGACGATGAGCCCGGCACGCAGATCACCAAGCAGAACCAACAGGACCAGCACAACAAGGATCCCGCCTTCGATCAGAGAGCGCGCCACCGTCGCGAGGGTGCTGCCGACGAGCTTGCGACGGTCGTAAATCCCCTCGAGATCCACATCCTCCGGCAGGCTGCTGCGTATCTCCCTGACGCGCTCATCAACGGCGCCGGCGACCTCGAGGGCGTCCGCTCCGGCGAGCAGCTGAACCATAACAAACAGTACTTCTCCCCGGCCATCAGCCGACCCGAGCCCAACTGTCAGCGAGCGCCCGTCCACAACTCGTGCGACATCTCGCAACAGGACCGCGGTGCCGCCGACGCTCTGCACCTCAATCGCGCCGATTTCATCCAGCGACCGCGGATTCGAGGCCGCGCGCAACAGCAGCTGTTCTCCACCAAGCGCCTGCGACCCGCCGGACTGCAGGCCGATCGCGTCGCCGATCGCGGTCTCAATATCCTCCAGCCGAACACCGAGGGCGGCGCTCCGAAATGGGTCAACCTTCACATCAATCTGCGGCGCACCACCACCCCAGACGTTCACCTCAACAACACCCTGAACCGAACGCAGTCGCGGCTCTACATCGCGTTCAAATATCCGACTCAGCTCGGCGAGGCTGTGGGAGTCGCTGGAGAATGTGAACTGATAGACTTCGCCCAGCCCTGTGCTCGGAGGAGCGATCTCAGGGGTACCGGCGCCGGGCGGGACTTCGGCGAGCGCGGCGTCCAGGCGCTCCTTGATGAGCTGGCGCGCGAAATACATGTCCGTGCCGTCATCGAAGACCGCCGTAACGCTTGAAATGCCTGTGCGCGAGAGGCTGCGCAGCTCGCTGAGCCCCGGCGTGCCGTTCAGCGCGCGCTCGATCGGCAGCGTTACCAGCAGCTCAACCTCTTCAGCGGCCATGCCCGGGGATGCCGTCAGCACCTGAACCTGGACGTTCGTCAGGTCCGGAAATGCGTCAAAGGTCATTCGGTCGACGGAGCGCGCGCCGACCGCGACAAAGGCAAGAACCCCGATCAGAACGAAGGCGCGGTGGCGAACGCTCATCTCGATGAGGCGAGAGATGATTCCCATCGATTACTCACCCTCCAGAAGAAGCAGGCTCTTCATCAGGAACGCGCCGCGAGACACCACGGAGTCCCCCGCGGAGAGTCCATCGCTCAGCACAAGCGCGTCAGCGCCCCACCGGCCGACAACTTCAACCGTCACCGCAGCAGGAAGTGCAGGCGCATCTCGATCTACGAAGACCACATCGCCGCCGCCGAGCTCGGTGATCGACGCGCGTGGGACGGCGAGGGCTTCGACCGAGGCGTCGGTAATCAGGGCCGCGCGGCCGGACGCCCCCGGCACCAGAGCAATCTCACTGTCAGTCGGCGGACGATAGAACACAGAACGCGTACGACTTGTCGCGTCCAGAACCGGCGCACGGCGGCTGAAGACAAGGCGCTGTGTGCCTCCCCCGCTTGCCGGAGAATAGTCGATTCTGCTTCCCTCCCGCGCTGCTTCGCTCCAACGTTCCGGAACCCGGATCTCAACCTCAGCGCGATCGATATCCACGACTTCAAAGCAGGAGTTCGCAGGCTGAACCCGTGTTCCCGGCGAGCACATCGACGTCGTGACGACGCCCGAGACGCCACTACGCCAGATCCAGCCGCCGTCGCGGCTGATGTTGTCGACCCATGATTGCGTCGCCGAACGCTCGCTGCGGGCTCGCCTGGCCGACGCCTCCGCTTCCCGTGCTGCGAGCTGTGCTTCCTGCAACGGGAGAGACGATTGAAAACCCGCCTCGACTCGAGCCTCCAGAGACTCTGCGTGGGCCTGCCGCTGTCTCGCAATCTCGCGCCACTCCTGCTCGGCCGTGCGCGCAGCACGCTGGTCCGGTGATTGCATCGAGGCCAGCTCAGTGCCGAGCTCAAGCTCCGCGCCCACATCCACATGAATGCCCAGAACCATCGCCTCGATCGGCGGTGCAAGAAGGTGTCGCGCGCTCATCGGAACTCGAACCTGCGCCGGCAGGTACACGAGTGTGTTGTCCTCGGCGGGCATGACCTCGACGAAGGAGAGGCGCCCGCGAATGTCGCTCGCCTCACCTGCATCATCGCCGTGTGCGACAGCGTCCGCTCCATGCGAACCGTCGCACGCCGACAACATCGCCACAGCGACAACAGCCCACACAGCCGGAAGAGTGATGCTGAAGCGCACAGCGCCGGCAGCGAAGGGTGACCGCCTGTCGGCGGCAGGGGCCGGTAGAAGCTTCATGAGTCCTCAAGGGAATTGCGTACGATGTCTGCATGCACGCGAGACCGGTAGATGTCCGCTACCAGCCGGATTCGACGGTGTTCCGCCTCGTGCAGATCGCGCGCGGCACGGATCCGACGCTCGACGGTCTCGGACCCGGAGACGAGCGCGGCGTCTGCCATCTCGAGGCGATTCCTGAGCGGCCGGATGCAGAGGCCGTCAAGCCCGGACAGGGCGTCAACAAGTGCAAGATAGCGGTCGTGCTCCGCGTCGAGGCGGACCCGCAGTGCCTCCAGGGCAACGGTGGCCTCCGCTGCCACAGCGTCGCTCTCGGCGCGCAGTGTCGCAGCCGCGCCGGGGTCCCGGCTACGAGTCGGCAGCGTCACCGTGGCTTCAAGCCCAAGCCACGACCCGCCGGAGTCCAACAGGTGCAGGGCCGGCCCTACGTTGATCGTCGTCGGCGACGCATCGGCGGCACGCGCTTCGCCTGAAAGTCGGGCACGGCGGGTTTCGAGCGCCGCAAGGGCCGGATGCGCTGCGGCCCGGTCGCTGAGCCCGAGCCACGGAGACGCACCCGGCGTCGCGAGGGCATCGAAGTCGGCAGGCACAGGTTCGATGCCGGTGCCGACCAGGTTGCGAAGGGTCAGGAACGCGCGCTCTCGTTCCTGGATGACATCGATCAGGTCAATCTGCAGCGCGGCCAGATCGGCGCGCAGATCCTCAAGGTCAAGCAGTGAAATGTGGCGGGCAGCGGCGGCATCCTCAAAGCGGCGCATCAACTCGCTGTAGGCACCAACATCCTCGCGCAGGTGCTCCGCGACGGCGGAGTGCATTGACCACTCAAGCCACGCGTCGACCACTGCCGACACAAAGACTTCGCGCTCGGCGATCCATTCCGCGTCGAGCTCGTCACGATATGCGGCCAGCGCCTCCTGCGTGCGGCGCGCGGCGCCTCCGACCTCAGCGACCAGGCCGGCCGAGACGACATGTTCGTAGCCGGCGCTGCTGTGTAGCGGGACACCGGGCGCTGCGCCGAACTCCAATGCGCTGATACCGCCGCGGACTCGCTGCTCCGCGACTTCGTAGCCACCGCGCCGTGCGACAAGGCTCGCCTCGGTCCGCCGCGTCCATTCCGCTCTCGCCGCTGCAACAATGTCTGCGCCCTCGTCCGGCACAGATTCCTGTGCCGCGACAAGGTCGGGGACGACGACCCACAAGATGGCCGCCAGCACGGTGCAACGCTTCCTCATTCGATCCCTCGCAGGTGCGATTCGGCGACAGTGTGCTGCCGCGAGACGCATCGTGCTTGAGAAGAACGATTAGAATTTTCTCATCCGCCCCCTACTCTTTGACCGCGGGGCGCGAGATCGGGTCTCAGGGCGCAGGCGCTCGGAAGCGTGCCGCCGGCTGTCCGCGCACACAGTCACTGCCATCGGGCGGGAAGATGATGTCGCTGGCACCGATGCCCTGGTTCTCGATCATGACAAGATCGCGAACCACCACATCGAGGGCGGTGGGGTCCTGCGCAGATGCAGACTCGAGCACAACCACCGTACCCGACACGGAGTGGAACTCGCGATCCCAGAAGGGAGCATCGACAACGGCGTTCTCCGTCATCCACAGGCAGGGATCACAGGGCCAATCCGTCTGAGCGGCGAGCTCGAAGGTACCCACGTCGTCGGGAGCCAGGTGAATCTGAACTCGCTCCGGGTCGGATTCCGGTGGGCCCATGAAGTTGTACTCAAGGCTACGGTTCGTCCACGTGTCGAAGGACGCGTTGGTCGGCGGAAAGGTAGTGCCGGGCGCGGCGTGTACCATTCCAGGCGGAAACTCGACGCGTTCGCACGCGGCGCCGGCACCGCACGATGTCCCCTCCGCATTGCACGCGTCCAGCGGCCAGCAGCCACCGCCACAGACCCCACCACAGCCGTCATCGCCGCAGATCTTACCCTCGCAATCGGGGACGCACGCGGGGGTCGACAGGGTGATATCCCCGCGGGACGAAACGCAGGTGCCGTCGGGTACCGGTGTGCTCTCAAAGGTGTTGGAGTCGATCGTTACTTCGACCGCCCTGAAGTTCGAAATCGTCGCCGAGAACTGCCCCGAAGACGGGGCGTACGAGGGATCGATGTCGATGCTTCCGCGGTCGGCGAAGTAGGTCTTCGAGTCGCCCGGAAACACACGTACGCACTGCGCACAGGTCCCGTAGTTCTGGTTCTCCGGAGTCTGCAGGTCTCGCACGCCAACGTCGTCCCTGAAGAACCCCAGCTCAATGATGCCGGCCGGTGCCCCCGGCGGCGCTTCGATTGACGCCTCGTAATAGATGGGGGGCAGGTAGGTGAGCTCCGATTCGAAGGACACAATCCGGCACCCCTCTGCATCCACGCAGAACGCGCCGCCCTCGCCGCAGGTCTCGCCCTCTTCACATCCGGGGCCGCAGGAGCGGCCACAACCGTCGTCACCGCAAACCCTGCCTGCGCAGTTGGGCACACAGGCTGCCGGCGAGGTGGCGACCCTGAACGCGCTGCGGGTGGCGACACAGTCGCCGCCTTCTACGGGAGTGCTCAGAAAGCTCTCGTCGATCGTCACCTCTGAGGCGCGCAGATCGGTGATCGTCGCGTCGAGAAAGCCCAGGAGCGGACTGCTATCCTGTGTCATGTCAACGGTCCCTCGATCGGCCAGATACAGTGTGCCGTCATCCTCGACGATCAGAAGGCACTGCTCGCAGGACTGAAAATTCCGGTTGACCTCGCTCGCCAGGTCAACGGTGCCCACTTCATCGGTGTAGAGCTGCAGCTCGAAGGAATCGGCACCCTCGCCGCCGAGATTGCTCAGGAGCTCAGCGCGATACACCGGCAACTCGACCTCCAGCCCCGGCGCGACCTCGATGACGCGACATCCGTCTGCAGTCAGGCAGTGCAGGCCGGCATCATCGCAGGTCTCGCCCGCGCCACAGCCGGCACCGCAGGTGCCGCCGCACCCGTCGTCGCCGCACACCCTGCCGACGCAGTCCGGCGTGCAATCGACGTCAGAGCTGTCCGAGTCGCTGCTGTCGGCGCCATCGGCTTCGGTGTCACCGGTATCGTCGTCACCGGCATCATTGTCACCGGCATCGGCGTCGTCGCTATCTGCAGCAACGTCATCCGTCCCACCGTCAACGCCAACTTCGCTACCGCCGCTGTCGTCGCCGCAGGCAGCGATCATCGCGAGCAATAGCGCGATCGCGAGTGTGTGCCTTGTCGCCAATTCGATTTCTCCAGTGTGGGAAAGGGGGCTGCGAACAGCTCGCAGAGGCAGGTAGGGTGTAAGCAGCCGCCTGGGCGGCACGAGCAGCAGGTCGTCGGGAGACAAAAGTCGGCGGGAGCCGCTTCCTGGGCGGTCAGCCCCGCGTACGCGCGTCCGGCCGACGTTCAATGCTCTGCCTGAAATGCATCGGTACGTCAGCCCCGCGTACGCGCGTCCAGCTGCTCCAGGTCGCGCTTCATCTTGGCGGTATCGTCGCGTGCGTCCGTGTCGAGGCTCTTGCGAGCCTGAACCCGCACTTCGGCGATACCGGCCTTTACGCGGTTCGCTGTTGTAACGGCGTTCATCATCGCCTGCTGAAAGCGTGGGTTTGCCATCAGGCGCCTCGCGCGTTCGCTCTGCATCATGCGCATGCCGGCTTCGATAGCCTTCTGCTTGAGATCGTCTGCGGTCATCGGTACACCTCCGGGCGCCCTCGGGTCTGATTGCGGCGCAGGTCACATGAAGAGTAGCCGGACATAGCCGGTCCCCGCGCGCGCGGCCAGAGGACAAATCGTCAGGGCCGGCGGCAGCGAGTTTCAGGGTCTTCCCCCTTCCCGGCGAGCGGTGCCCGGAAAGCAAAAAAAGCTCGTCTCTGTTGCGCTTCTCTTCGCGCTGCTTGGCGCCGGCGCCTACTTCGGCGGCCGCAGCGCACTCGGAAAGATGGCGGAACGGCACATCGTGGACGCGCTCGCGGACCGAGGCCTCAGTGCGAGCATCGGTTCGACGTCGGTCTCGCTGCTGGGGCGCGCACGCATTCGCGACCTGTGTCTGAGCGATCCGGACGAGACGGTCGCGCGCGACCTGATCTGCGTTGATTCGATTCGCGTTCGTTTCACCCGCGGCGGCATCTTCGGCACGGACATTCGCCCTACCGCATTCGACGTTCGTGGCGGCTTCATCGACCTCAGCGCTGAAGGCGGCCCGGTCGAGGGCATCCTGGACCGGGTCTCCACGGCCATGGCCGGCGACGACGACGAGGAAGCCGGCGGCGACGGCGGCGGTGGCATGCGGCCGCAGAGGCTGCGCATCGAAGACCTGGAGATTCGCCTGGCGGGCCAGGATCTGGTCGTTGAGCACGCCACCCTGACCGAGCTTGAGGCCGGCTTCACCGGCGCCGGTGCAGTCATCGACGCCCAGCTGCGCCTGGACGAGGCCTACGAGGACCGTATCCGTTTCGACGGGATCGAATTCGAAGCGCTGCCCGGGCACATCGGCGTCGACATCAGGTTGGACGAAGATGACGAGCTGCGCGCGGTCACGGTCACTCCGTCACAGCGCGTGGCCGTGATGTTGGGTGACAACGCGCGCCGGGTGTCGTTGAGCGGCGCCGGTTTCGACGCCCCATACACATGGCATGTCCACGATCTGAGCGTTGAAGAGAGCGATGCGAGCGCTGCCTTCGAAGTCGCAGAGATCACCCTCGAGCAGGGCAGCGATACGGTGGACCTGAGCGAGTTCTTCTTCGCTTCGATGGTCATGCGGCGACCGCGACTGCGCCTCGCTGTCGACGAGAACGGGCGCCCGATCGCCGCGGCAACGGCCGACGTGAACAGTGAAGAGGCGAGCGAGACGGCGGTCGAACCCGCCACGGGCCTCGGCGCT
>JAUICO010000041.1 GCA_030427825.1 bacterium
AATCTGGGATTGAAGCACCTATTCCGATCGACGGGAGACTCGATATGGGTACGTTTGGTACGTATTGTAACGCAGGTTCTGCGCCATTTGCTGCGCGCCACAGCGCGTCCGCAATTGTCGCGCTCAGCGTGTTCGCGCTGCTTGCCGCCTGCGGAGATTCTGCGGGGAGCCGCAGCGCTCCGTCGATTCTTGCGAGCCCGAATCCGGTGGTCTTCGATCAGACGCCCGTCCTAACGACCAACACGAAGTTCCTGCAGATCAGCAATGTCGGCGCCGGCACGCTGATCATCTCGTCGATGACCCTGGTGGACCCCTCGGGGTACTACAACGTCAACTATGAGAACTTCGAAGCCGGCTTTGAGCTGGCCGCAGAGGACGCTCCGATCAACATCCCGATCGACTTCACGCCTCAGAGCACCGAACGCGTCACAGCCTACATCCTGATCGAGACGAACGATCGCAGGAATCCGCAGGTGCGGGTGGACCTGACGCCGCCGACGATTGAGCCGAACCTCACCGTGGTCCCGGATCCGGTGAACTTCGGCCGCGTTCCGGCGGGCGTCGTCGAGCCCGAGCGGGTCACAATTCAGAACATCGGCCAGGCCGACCTGGTGATCACGGACCTCTTCGTCACGGGTTCCGCGGACTTCACGATTGTGGACTACGATACCGTCGCGGCGCAGCTGCCGATTACCCTTGAGCCCTTCGCTCCCCTCGCGCTCGACGTGGAGTATGCGCCGATCAGTGACGGATTCGATGAGGGATACCTGCTTATCCGCTCGAATGACCCGGATGAGTCAGTCAAGGAAGTGACCCTCTTCGCGAACGGCGCCGAGCCCTGCATCGCGGTTACACATGAGCAGGGGTATGACTTCGGACCGACCCGCATCGGGATTCCGCGCACGGAGCAGTTCACGATCACAAACTGTGCGGACGCCAATCAGGGGCAGCCGCTGGTTGTGTCCGACATCAGCTTCATCGACACTGCCGAAATCACCTCGAGTCCACTCTTCGACCTGCAGCTCGGAAACATCATGAGTGAAGGCAGCCTCTCGCTGGCACCCGGTGAGAATGCGCAGTTCCTCATCCAGTACACGCCGGAAGCCGAAGAGGAGAACGTCGCGCTGCTGCAGCTGCTTTCGAACGACAGCTTCAAGGACCCGCTGCACATCGACATTCGCGGCCTGGGCTCGAACAACGCCTGTCCGACCGCAGTCGCGACCTGCCGAGTGTCCGGCGGAGTCGTGGCGTCGGATCAGCTGACGGCACCGCCTCTCGCCACGATCGAATGCAGCGGAACCGCAAGCACGGATTCCGACGGCTCCATCACCTCGTACCAGTGGGAGGTTCTGTCGCGGCCCGGCGGTTCGACCGCAGAGTTTGATCCCAATGACACGAACCCCAATCCCAGCTTCTTCCTCGACCTTGCCGGCGTGTACGAGTTTCAGCTCGAGGTTTTCGACGACGCGAACATCCGTTCCTGCAACCCGGCGGTGGTGACAGTGGTTGTCACTCCCGACGAGGCAATCCACGCCCAGCTGGTCTGGAATACGCCCGGGTTGAGTGGCCCGCAGGAGTCCAGCGGCGCCGACCTCGATCTGCACTTCCTGCACCCGGTCGGCAAATGGCGCGACTCGCCGTGGGACGTCTATTACCTGAACAAGACGCCCACCTGGAACGGCTTCTCGCACCCCTCGTTGGACATCGATGACGTCAACGGTGCCGGTCCCGAGAACGTGAACATGGACGACCCAGAGAACGACGTCTGGTATCGGGTCGGCGTGCACTACTACAGCACTCCGGCAGGCATGTCGGCCCCTGCGCCGACACTTGCCACCGTGCGGCTCTACGTGAACGGGATTCTCACCTTTGAGATCGCCGACAAGGAGATGATCAAGGTCGGTGCAGGCGGGTCGTGCAACGGTCAGTTCTGGGACGTCTGCGCTGTGCATTGGCCCACAGGAAACATCTCGCGAATCGACACCCTGTATCCGGACCTGAACAGCTCGATTCCGGGCTCCTGCCCCTGAGCCATGACCGCGGACGGCGCGTTGCGTTGATGCCGCCGGGCGCTCAGAAGTGAGACGAAAACCGCCCCCCGACCGGGCGGTTTTTCTTTTTTCGGCCAACGATATCTGCGTTGCGCCGGCCCACGGAGCTTTGTAGCGTCGCGGGGATTCCGTACCGACCTGCACCTGAAAGACGCACATGCGCGCCCAACCACTACGAGGCCCGATGAGCCTGTCTGCATTCGAATGCCCGTGTCCATGGCGTGCTCTCCTCGTCGTCGCGATGGCAGGCCTCCTCCTTGGGGGCGCCTGCGCCGACGAGAGTGGTGATGGAAGAACGACCGTGGGCGTGAACGCGCCGCGCATCAGCGTCAACCCGAACCCTGTGGTTTTCGACCAGACCGCGGTCGGCTCGACGAACACCAAGGTTCTCACGATCGCGAACACGGGAACAGGCACGCTGCTCATCGACGCCTTTGATCTCGTCGACCCGTCCGGGTTCTTCGACATTGAGTTCGACGGCGATCTCAGCGCCACTATCGAAATCGAAGAGGGCGCTGCGCCGATTACGATGCGCATCAACTACACGCCGCTGACAGCTGACCTGGTGACGGCCTACATACTGGTTCACAGCAACGACAACCTGCAGACGGACCTGCGCATCGACCTGACGCCGCCGTCGATCGCGGCCCGTATTGCATGCACTCCGGACCCTTTGAATTTCGGCCGCGTCCCGGCAGGAACCGTCGAAACGGAAACTGTGCGGATTCAGAATATCGGACAGGCCGACCTCATTATCTCTGATCTCTTCGTGACCGGTTCGGCGGACTTTACGCTGGTCGATGAGAACCTCGGTGATGAGCTTCCGATCACAATATCCTCCTTTGAGACCATCGATCTCGAAGTGGAGTACAGCCCCAACTCGGACGGCTATGACGAAGGTATCATCCTTGTTCGTTCGAACGATTTGCTTGAGACGACGAAAGAGATTGAACTCTTCGCCAACGGCGCGGAGCCCTGCCTGTCAGTGACGCACGAGGGTGGATACGACTTCGGCCCGACCCTGTTCGGAGTCCCGCGCGAAGAGGCGTTCACCATCACGAACTGCGCGGACGTAGGTCGCGGCGAGACCCTGGTCGTTTCCGACGTCGGCTTCATCGACACAGAAGACATCACATCGAGCGACCGCTTTACCCTGGACCTCACCGGTCTCTTCGATGCCGGCGACCTCGTGCTTGAGGCCGGCGAAAGCGAAACCTTCACGATGACCTACATCTCTGAGGCAGAGACCGTAGATACGGCGCTGCTGCAGATTCTCTCGAATGACACTTTCAAGAACCCACTGCACATCGATATTCGCGGCAACGGTTCGGCGAACGCATGTCCTACCGCCGTGATCAACTGTCGAGTCGGCTCCTCGATCCCGTCGAACCAGGTCGCGGCCGCTCCTCTGCAGACGCTGCAATGCGACGGCCTGGCAAGCAGCGATATCGATGGCGTCATCACCAGCTATCTCTGGACGATTACCGAACGGCCTGATGGTTCGACTGCCGGCCTGGACCCGAACGAGAGCAGCGCAAGTCCCACTATTTTCCTCGATCTGGCCGGTACCTTCAGGCTCCAACTCGAGGTCTTTGACGACGGGAACATCCGCTCATGCAACCCGGCGGAAGCTGTGATTGTCGTCATCCCTGACGAAGCGATTCACGTGCAGCTGGTCTGGAACACACCGGCGGCACCGTCGCCCCAGGCCGATCGCGGTGTCGACATGGACCTGCATTTTCTCCATCCCCTTGGCCGCTGGTTTCAGTCGCCGTGGGACGTCTACTACAGCAACAAGACGCCCACCTGGAACGCCGTCTCTCATCCCTCACTCGACATCGATGATACCAGCGGCGCCGGGCCTGAGAACGTGAACCTGGATGACCCGGAAGAGGACCTCTACTACCGGGTCGGCGTACAGTATTATTCCGACCACGGTATCTCACCGAGCACCACCTTCACCACGCTACGCGTATTTCTGAATGGTGTGCTGACCTTCGAAATTCCGAACCGCGAGCTGACGACCATCAACGGTGGCGGCAATTGCAGCGGCCAGTTTTGGGACGTGTGTGCGATCCACTGGCCAACCGGCCAGATTGTCCGAATTGACCTGCTCTACGACGATGCGGGCGACTCCATCCCGGGCTCCTGCCCCTGATTGCTGCGGCCTGCCGGCGAGTCAGCATCGGGTCGAGCCCGGTTCTTCGCCTGCGGCGCCACACGAGCGAGCGCCGGGACCTGTGTCGAAGACGCCGCGCGGTTTCGGTCAGAGACGCAGCACGCTGCGCACGCGGGCCGGCAGGCGGCGCCGGATCGGGGCCGCCGCTTCTCCGCCGAAGAGAAGCAGCAGCGGTAGGGTGATCACTGCGAAGGGAATCGCGACCAGTCCAAAGTGGAGCAGCGCTGTCGCGCCGCTTTGGAGAGAATCCCGGCTGCCGAGCGTGTGCAGAATCAGGTAGCCCAGGGCATAGGCCGGCGCGCTGAAAGCGATGCCACGCAGCAATCCCACAAGCGCCGGAGCTCCGAGGCGGCCGCGGTGCGCAAAGCGGAACAGTAGGATGGTGCCCGCGGCCTGCAGGGTAATTCCGATGCCCGTACTCATTGCGATACCACGCACACCGTGGGCGGCAGTGAGCGTCATGTAGATGGGAATGCACACCGCGACGACGGCGCTGGTCAGAATCATCGGGCGCCAGGTGTCCTCGCGGGCATAGAAGCCGCGAGCAGCAACAGCCTGTACACTCCAACCAACGATGGCGATGGCCAGAATCGCAAGCAGGGTCGCTGTCTCAGCGGTCGAGCGCGCATCGTAGGCGCCGTGCTGGTAGACAAGCGCTGTCAGCGGCAGGGCGGCGACCGCGATCGCCGCCGCTGCGCACGTCGCCAGCGTCGCGGTCGCCGATACTGTCGTGCCCAGGGTGCTGTGAAATCCCTCCTCGTCTCCTTCCGCGCGAAGGTGCGAGAGGAAGGGCAACGCGGCCTGTCCTATCGCCTGACCCACAAGGGCGATCGGAACCAGCATCAGGCGACGTCCGTTGTTCAACCAGGTGATCGAACCCTCGGCGAGGCTTGATGCGAAGTAGCGGCCAATCCACTCATCGACGGTGGTCAGAGAGACGCCGAGCATGAGCGGGACCGCGATCACGAAGTAGCGCCAGAGGTCCGGTGAGCGCAGGTCGACCAGCGGCCGCAGCCGTCGCGTGCGCCGGGTGAACCAGAGGCCCATCGCGAAGGGGCCGAGGATGGAGCCCGCAAGAACGCCCCATGAGAATCCGTCTACGCCGAGGCTGGGCTCCAGGGCGATGCCGCCGAAGATGATGCACGCGTTGTAGATCAGCGGCGCGAGTGCTGCGGCGACGAAGCGTTTGTTCGCCATCTCGGTGGCGATCAGCAGCCCGCCGACAAAGAAGAACACCGGCCCCGGCAGAACGATGCGCGTCAGGCGAACGGTGGCTTCCCGTTGCACTTCGTCGAAACCGGGGAAGAGTACGCCAACGAGCTCGGGCGCAAAGACCCAGGCCATGGCCACGGCTACGGTGATGACCAGGCCGCCGGTCGTCGCGATGTTCGACAGCAGGCGCCAGCCGCGTTCCTCATCGCCGTCTACGAGGTAACGACTGAAGAGGGGAACGAAGGCAATGGAGAGAGCGCCGCCTGCGAGAAAGTAGAACAGCAGGTCGGGGAGTCCGAAGGCTGCGTAGTACGCGTCCGTCTCGTTTCCCGCACCGAGGCGCGCGGCGATGACGACGTCCCGGAGGTAGCCGAGGATGCGGCTTGCCACGACGGAGACAGACAGCAGCAGCGCGGCCATCGTCATTTTGCGTGTGTCGCTTCGGCTCACTGACCTCAACTCCCCGAGCGTGTGCTGATCTGACAGGCGCGCGAGTCCGGGTGATACACGTGCCGCGCCTGTTTCGCGAATTCTGCGCCGTGGTCGGATCCGCTGATATCTGCTTCGAGCGGAGCGCGATCTTGTGCTAGGAGGTCGGGCAAATCTCGGGACTATGAGCGGAAATTCGCGCACTTCATCGCCGTGGCCATGCCACGGCGTGGGCGTAGCACCTGCACTGAACCAACGGGCGACACCATGAATCAGTCCGCGACAACAAGGGCCACGAAGCTGGGGACGGACCCGAATCTGGTCGCCGCCCTGACACGGATCGCAGTCGCCGGCAGTGGCACGGGCCTGGTGAGCGCGACGGGTATCGTCGCTGACGTAACCCTGGCGGTGCAGCAGGCCGACGGAAGCATGTCGGACACCAACTTCGCGGGTCCGGCGACCCTGCTGCAGGCGAAGGGAATTGCCGCAGGGGACAGCCTGGACCGTGTAATCGTGGCGGTTGCGTGGCGCGGTCAGGTGCACGGCGGCATCCTTGTCGATGGCAGATCTGTGGATGTGATCGTTCTGACTACACCCGTTGAAGTGGATGAACCTGTCGCCGCCGGACGAGCCTCAGAGTGGCTTGACGTGGCCGCGCTGTCGGCAGCTGCAGAGGCGCCGTCGACCTCGCCATCACCGACCTCGCCCTGGGCCGCCATTGCTGAGAAGAGCGCAGACGTGGCCTCGCATGCGACGCCGACCTTCGGCAGCCCGGCGGTGTCCGGCGACGATCAGCTCCGCGCCGTTGACGACTTGAAGCGGCAGGATGTCATCATTCACCCGACCTTCGGCGAGTGCCGCGTGCTCGCATTGAGCGACAGCACCGTACGCGTACGTACATCGAACGGCAGCCCACGGCGCCTCTCGATGCGAATCTTCGAGATCTACCAGGTAGGTCGCAGCCGTCGATTCGAGCTCAGAAAGCGGCAGCGGGTCGACCGCGATTGACAGCGTCCACGCCGGCCCGCCACCATCCGGGGGCCCGCGTTGTGCACGCAGGGGGTAGGAAGGCATGACCCAGCTGAGCCAAAAGAAGATTCTTGTGGCGGTGAGCGGTGGAATCGCCGCGTACAAAGCTGCGCAGCTGGTCCGCGACCTGCAGCGCGCAGGCGCGACCGTGCGCGTCGCGATGACCGAGGGCGCGACTCGCTTTGTAGCTCCACTGACCTTTCAGGCGCTCACCGGCAATCCGGTCGCCACGCAGATCCTGGACCCGAGCGAAGAGCATGAGATCGGGCACATCGAGCTCGCTCGTTGGCCTGATCTGATCGTGGTCGCGCCGGCCACCGCGAATGTGCTCGCGAAAGCGGCTGTGGGCCTGGCAGACGATCTCGTGACGACGACGCTGCTCGCCTCCGAGGCGCCGGTACTTTTCTGTCCGGCGATGAACACGCAGATGTTGCGTCATCCGGCTACGCAACAGAACATTGCCGCGCTGCGAGCTCGGGAACGCACCTTCCTTGTGGAGCCGGATGCCGGCGAGCTTGCCTGCGGTGAAGTCGGCGCCGGTCGGCTGCCGGACCCGCCGGTGATCGTGGATGCCGCGGCCGCCGTGCTGTCCCCTGCGCTGCTCGCGGGGCGTCATGTGCTCGTCAGCGCCGGCCCGACCCGCGAGCATTTCGACCCGGCCCGCTTTATCTCGAACCCGTCAAGCGGCCGAATGGGATATGCCATCGCCGCAGCCGCGAAGGCGCTGGGCGCCGACGTCACCCTCGTCTCCGGGCCGGTATCCCTGGAGCCCCCCACAGGGGTGGAGTGCGTGCCGGTCGTCAGCGCGGCGGACATGCAGCGCGAAGTGAATGCAAGGTCGAGCGACATTGTCGTCATGGCGGCCGCGGTCGCGGACTGGACGCCCACAACGACAGCAGAGCACAAGCGGAAGAAGGGCGGGGGCGACTGGAGCCCCGAGCTGCAACGCACACCGGATATCATTGCCGGGCTCGCTGCGTCGCCGAAGCGTCCGGTGCTCGTGATTGGCTTCGCTGCCGAGACCGAGCATGTCGTGGAATATGCGCGTGAGAAGATGAAGCGAAAGGGCCTGGACGGCATCGTCGCCAACGACGTTGGCGGTACAGACACAGCGTTCGGCAACGCTACCAACGCAGTTACACTCCTGGCCCCCGGGCAGGATGACGTGGTGCTTCCACGCGCGCCAAAGCGTGCCATCGCCGATCGAATCTGCGGATGGCTGACCACACTTCAGGGAAGCAATGGCAACTCGTAGCCGTCGTTCGCAGCGGGTGGGTCCGCTGTTGCACCAGATCGCTGACGCGCTGGAGCGGCAGGCGCAATTGGGCGCGGACAAGGTGGACACTGAACTCGCTCGCGATATCGTTTTTGCGGCTCGTGGCTGCGTTGCGGCGGAGAATTCTCGCCCCGCGTCGGGTTCGACGAGCGCGCCCGTGGTCCGTCCCGCGCCCGTAGCGGCAAAGAAGCCTGCACCCGCGCCGATTCCCGAAGGCGCCGCATCTGAAGACGCGGCCCCGAAGACCGGCGGCACGACGATCGAAGTCGACACATCGTTGCCGTGGGTCAGCGCCGAGAGCGCGGCGGCTGCGACGACCGCTGTTGCGTCGACGGTGCTGTCCTCCGGTACAGCGCAGACTGTGGACGGAATCCGCGCAGACCTCGGGGACTGCAGGCGATGTGGACTCTGCGAGTCGCGAAGTAATATCGTCTTCGGCGTTGGCGACCCGAACGCCCGCATCATGTTTATCGGTGAGGCTCCCGGTTATCACGAGGACCGAAGGGGCGAGCCCTTCGTCGGCAAAGCCGGCGAGCTGCTCGACCGCATGATCGTGGCCATGGGCCTGTCACGGCCCGAGGTCTACATCGCCAATGTGCTGAAGTGCAGGCCACCGGATAATCGAGACCCCGCGGCTGATGAGATTGCGCAGTGTCTGCCTTTCCTCAACCGCCAGATTGCCGCCGTGAAGCCCGAGGCCATCGTCACGCTCGGCAAGTTTGCCGTCGTCGCTCTACTCGGCAGACCGGTTGCTATCACCCGTGAGCGCGGCACCTGGGTCGACTACAACGGCGTGCCGCTGATGCCGACCCTTCACCCGGCCTACCTCCTTCGCAACGAGTCTGCGAAGCGAGAGGTTTGGGCAGACCTCAAGTCGGTCATGAAACGCCTGGGAATGTCCCGGTGAGCGCAGAAGCGCAGTGGACGCTGAGCGCTCGAGAGCTGGCCGAGATTGTCGGCGGCCGTGTGCGTGGCGGGTCAGAGGGTATCAGCGCGATCTGGACTGACACCCGAAAGCCGGTACCCCCGCGGGCCGTCTTCTTCGCCCTGGCGGGGCCGAACTGTGACGGGCATCGCTACGTCGAGGCGGCGCTCGCCGCGGGCGCCCTCGCTGTGGTGGTGAGCGCAGGCTCCGCCGTGGACCTGTTGCCCGGACGCGCCGAGATCGTCGTGGCCGACACCCTTGAGGCGTTGCAGGCGCTCGCCGCCTGGCACCGTCGGCGCTTCCTCGGAACGGTCGTCGGCATTACGGGGTCCAACGGTAAGACGACAGTCAAGGAGATGCTGCGTTGCGCGCTCTCGCGGAGCCGCCGTGTATGGGCCAGCCCACTGTCATGGAACTCTCAGCTTGGAGTCGCGCTTGCGCTCCTACAGCTCGACCTCAGCGCAGACGTTGCGCTCCTGGAATGTGGCATCAGCAGGCCGGGCGAGATGGCACGCCTCGCCGAGATGACGGCGCCCGATATCGGTGTCTTTGTGAACGTCGGCCACGCGCACCACGCGACCCTCGGTACACTCGCAGAGGTCGCCTTTGAGAAGTCGCAGCTTTTCGGCCCCGCGATGACGGTCGTTGTTCCCGCTGCGGACTTCCCAGCGCGCGCGGCGCTTCGCGACCGTTCGGCCCATGTGCTCGCGACGCGCATCCGCGAGGTCGATGGCGCCGCGGGTAGGGGCAGGCAGCTTGTCGCCGAATTCGGCGGGCACGCCGTCGCGCTACCGCAGACGGTAGAGCTTCTGAACTCCGCCGCCGCCATGCAGACGAACGCAGCCCTCGCCGCCGCTGCCGCGACGATGCTGGGCGTGACGCAGGAAGACGTCATCAACGGTCTCTCCGCATGGCGCCCCGTGCCGATGCGCCTTGAGATTTCGACTACGCCCCGCGGTGTGCACCTGATCAATGACGCGTGGACGGCAGACCCTGAGAGCCTGAAGATGGCGGTTGAGGTGCTGCGCCACGAGGCTGTCAGCGGACGCACCTTTGTAGTCCTCGGAGATTTCGCAGAGCAGGGGGAACACTCGCGCCAGGTGTATCGTGATGTGGCACGAACCATTGTCGCTGTTGGCGTAGATTACCTGGTATCCGTGGGAG
Organism: bacterium; assembly: GCA_030427825.1. GTDB lineage: Bacteria > Myxococcota_A > Bradymonadia > REDH01 > REDH01 > JAUICO01. Next base: position 10,266 of record JAUICO010000041.1, read on the forward strand.
AAGGCGGACGGCTCATTGCAGAAGCCTGCGCCGCGGACGAGTCATCGAAGGTGCAGATCCACTCGGTAGACACCGCGGTCGACGCGGCGCGATTCGTCGAAGAGCGGGCCCGTCCCGGCGACTATGTCCTGCTCAAGGCCTCGCGTCCGGTACGCCTCGAAGAGGCCGCCGAGATTCTTCTTGAGGCGGTGTCGCCCAGCCGCGTGCACGTTGACCTCGACGCAATCGAACACAACACCGGCACCATTCGTGCCGCAGCCGGCGAAGGTATGGCCCTGATGGCCGTGGTAAAGGCGTTCGGCTACGGCCTCGACGCCTACCGCGTTGCACGTGCGGCCATCGCCGGTGGCGCAACCTATCTCGCGGTTGCCTATCCGGACGAGGGGCTGCACCTGCGACGTCGCGGTGTCGACGTGCCGATTCTGGTGCAGAACGTACTCCCGCATGAAGCCGCGAAGGTCGCCGCAGGACAGCTGAGCGCGGTTGTCGTCTCGGGTGCGCAGGTGGCGACGCTGGAGGCTGCCGCCGGTGCTGCGGGCTACGCAATGCCGGTGCACCTGAAGGTCGACACGGGGATGGGGCGGGCCGGCGTCTCGATCGAGGACGGGTTGGACATGGCTCAACGAATCGCAGCCTCGCCGCTGCTACGCTTTGAAGGCCTGATGACCCACCTCGCCGCAGCGGACGATCCGGCGCAGGACGGGTTTACCCGCGAGCAACTGCGAGCGTTCGCAGCGCTTCGGGAGCGGTGTGCCGCCGCAGGTCTGGAGCCGCGGTGGGTGCACGCGGCGAACAGCGCGGGAGCGCTTCGTTTTCCCACCGCAGGAACAAACATGGTGCGCTCAGGTATCGGGTTGCTGGGCTACGCAGACTTGCCGGAGGCGAAGCTGTTGCCGTGTCTGGAGCTCGTGACACGTGTAGTCTCTACCCGGCAGATTCGTGCAGGTGATCCGGTTGGCTATGGCCTGTCATGGCGAGCGACGGAAGACACGACGATCGCGGTTGTGGCGATCGGCTACAACGACGGATACCCGCGGGCGTTGTCGAATCTTGGCGAGATGGTGATTCACGGCGAGACCGTGCCCGTCGTGGGCCGCGTCTGCATGGACGTCACGATGGTGGACGTAGGCAGAGTCGGAAGGCCCGTGAGGGCGGGCGATGAAGTCGTGGTCTACGGCAGCCGCCCCGAAGGGCCGTCGTTGATCGAGATGGCCACGCGCGCGGACACGATCCCGTACGAGCTGCTGACGCGAATTTCGCCGCGGGTCCGACGCATCTATCGCACCGCAGGGTGACTCCGCCGCGTGCCTCCGCCACGTGCCTCCGCCGCGTGCCTCCGCCGGCGGACTCAGTCGGCGTCGACCGGCCGCACTCGAAGCATGGACGCAAGCCCTCGCCCCAGGTGAATCGCCCGGTCGTCTATTGCGATCTCCGCCGGCCCATCGAAGGGTGACAGATGTACGAGCCTGATCGGCGCACCCGGGCGTATGCCTCTCTGCCCGAGCCAGTCCAGCACCGCTGAGTCCTGACTCATCACCCGCTTGATCGTGACCTCGCAGGGGGGCTCGATTTCGAGCAGGCACACCGCGTCGTGGGAGCGCATGGTCAGATCTCGGCCGGGTATGGGGTCGCCGTGCGGGTCGAAATCCGGAAAGCCCAGCGCGGCGTCCATACGATCGATGAGTGTGTCAGAGACTGCGTGTTCGAGTCGTTCGGCCTCGTCGTGCACCTCTGACCAGGAGTACCCGAGCATACGATGTAGAAAGACTTCGATCAGGCGATGTTTCCGAATCACACGGAGCGCTTCGGTCCTTCCGTCCGCGGTCAGTGCGGCGCCTCGATACGAAGCGTAGGATACAAGTCCCTGCTTCTGCAGCGACTTCAGCATGCTTGTGACAGAGGGTTGCGAGAGCGAGAGGCGGTCGGCGATCGCCTTGGTGTTCACACGCTCGGACGCGTCTGGTGCCGTGCTCAGGGCATACAGCGCCTTCAGGTAGTCCTCCGCAGACGCGGACGGTGTCCGGTTCATGGCAGGGCTCCGTGGATACGAAGTCCGGAGGCGGGGCCGGGCGAGCGCAGGCGGCCATGCTCCGGCGCGAAGAGAAACGCGAGCAGGTAGATCAAGCCGGCAACCACCACGATGGCACCACCTGAATATACGTTGGTCCAAACGGAGACATACATGCCGAGCACTGCCGACATCACAGCGGTTGCGATAGAGACCACGATCATGCCGCGCACCGATCGCGCGAAGAGGTGGGCCGTCGCCGCGGGAATGATGAACATCGCGACGACAAGGATTGCCCCGACCGCCTCAAAGCCGGCGGCGGCGGTCACGGACACCATCGACATCAACCCATACGACACGAGCACAACCGGAACGCCGACCGCAGCCGCATGCAACGGGTCAAAGGTTGAGAGTACAAGGGGACGAAAGAAGACGAAGATCAGGGCAAGCGTCATGGGCGCTGTCAGTGTCAGCAGCAGGAGCGAATGGTCTGAGATGCCGAGAACGTTGCCGAAGAGCACACATTGGACGTCGATGTGAACATCTCGAGCCACCGTCGACAGGAGGATGACCGCGAGGGCGAAGACCGCCGTGAAGACGATGCCGATCGCTGCGTCGTCACGCACCTTCGGGTGGGTAGCGAGCTTGCCGATCAGCAGTGAAGAAAGAACGCCGGCGACGATGGCGCCCCCCAGCATCGCGCCGGCGCCGACCGAACCGGTCACGAGATAGGCCCCTACGACGCCGGCAAGCGCTACGTGTGATAGCGCGTCAGTGAGCAGGCTCATCCGACGAAGGTAGAGGAACACCCCGGCTGCAGACGCGCTTACAGCAATCAGCGCGGCAGCGAGCACGCCTCGCCACATCCACGCGCCCCAGGTCCAGGGGGCGACGAATGCCTCGTACAGGAAGTCAATCACGTGATTGCCCCCTCAGTGGCGCGTCTCCGAAGGAGGCCACCCTGCGGTCCGAAGAGCAGGGCGACAACGAAGAAGAAGGCCGCGCAGAGAACCATCGTTGGTCCGGTAGAGAGACCTTCGCCCAGAAACGAAACAAACACGCCGCCCCAGGCTGAGAGCACGCCGACGACGGCAGCGCTGAGCATCACACCGACAACGGTGTTTGCGATCAGGCGCCCGGTAGATGCCGGGATGATCAGCATCGCTGCGACAAGCACGACGCCAACGCATTGTATCCCAACGACGACACACAGGGACATGCCGACGACGAGGCTACCCTCAACGATGCGTACGGGTATGCCCAGCGCCCGCGCGTGGTTTGGGTCAAACACACTCAGCACGAGGGCACGATGAAACACCAAGGTGGCTGTCAGGATTGCGGCAGAGGTCGCGCCGAGGAAGACCACCTGCCTGCGTGTGATCCCGGCGGCGTTGCCGAAGAGAAAGTCGCTGATGCCGGACTGCGTCGCCGCGGGTGAACGCTGGACGATGGAAAGCAAACACACGCCAATCGCAAACGAAACAGTGAGTGCGATTCCTATCGCCGCATCCGGACGCACTCTCCTGCCGCGTGAAAACGCGGTAACGGCGAGGGCGCTGACACCGGAGCTGACAAGCGCACCCGTCAGGAGAACCGGCAGAGTCTTGGCGCCGGTGATAAGAAACGCGGCACACACACCGGGCAGCGTGGCGTGGCCGGCGGCGTCGCCCAGCAGCGACAGCCCACGCAGGACCAGGAAGGTGCCGACAACACCACAGACGAGGCCCACAGCGCTCGTCGCGAGCAGCGCGTTGATCACAAACTCGTAGCGCAGCTCAAAGAACTCGGCGGCTCGATCGCCGAGCACCGAGCAGACAACCAGCATGTCTGCAGGCGAGGTCACGGCGGGTCTGCGCTGTCGAAGGTTACAAGTGCGCCGCCATAGGTTTCGGCCAACGTGGTTCTGTTGAAGCACTCGCCGACCGGGCCGCAGGCGATAAGCTCCCGGTTCAACAGAACGACCGTATCGAAATATCGTCGTACCGTTGCGAGGTCGTGATGCACGACGACCACGGTGTTGCCCTCGCGCTGCAGGTCCCTGAGGACCCCGGCGATCGCTGTCTCGGTCGCGGCATCAACCCCAGCAAAGGGTTCGTCCATCAGGTACAGTCGTGCGCGCTGAGCGAGAGCGCGGGCGATAAAGGTCCGCTGCTGCTGGCCCCCCGACAGTTGCCCGATCTGGCGATCTGCCAGTTCTTCCAACCCAACCCGCGCCAGCGCGGTGTCGACAGCGACGAGCTCCCGCCGGTTGCGGCCGAAGAGCCCAAGCCGACCCCAGGTTCCGTGGCGTACGACATCGCGGACGGTCACCGGAAAATCCCAGTCGACCTCGCTGCGCTGCGGTACCCAGGCGACCTGCTTCAGGGCGGCCCGCTCGGTGGAGCCGAGCACAGAGATTACGCCGCTGTCCGGTCGAACCGCCCGCATGAGGGTCTTAATCAGGGTGGATTTGCCTGCGCCGTTGGGTCCGATGATTGCGGTCAGTGTGCCTTCGGGCACCGAGAGGGACACATCGTCGAGGGCACGAACCGAGCCGTAGCTGACCGTGAGATTCTCGGTCGCGACTGCAACACTCATTGGTCGACCACTGCCGAGAGTGTTGGCACCTCGATCGGGGTCGCGATGCCGCCCAGGGCGTCGACGATGGTTGTGACGTTCGCGATCATACTTCCGAGGAGAGTCTCAGCGGCCGTACCCGCTGCGCCGACGCTGTCGCCATAGAGTGGACCGGCGACCACCGCGCCGGTCTCTCGTGAAATCTGCTGAATCATGCGCGGATTGACCGAAGTTTCGGTGAAGACGGCTCGTGCGCCGCGACGTCTCACAACGTCGATGACATTGGCGACGTCCCGCTGCGAGGCCTCTGCTTCGGTGCTGATGCCCTGCACGCCGATGACGTCGATACCGTACGCCTGTCCGAAGTACGCGAAGGCGTCATGGCTGGTGATGAGGACTCTGGAGTTCTGAGGGATAGACGCGATTCGCTCTCGTACCCAGGTGTCGACCCGCTCTGTGCCTTCGAGGTAGCGCTCAAGGCGTGCGGGTACCTCATTCGCGAGGCGCTCGTTCAACGGGAGCAGGGCATCCGCGACATTCTGCGCGGCGACCTGCCATCGGCGCAGGTCGAACCAGAAGTGGGGGTCCGGCACGGTGTCGACGCCGAGCGCTTGCACCCCCGTTGACGCGACTACGACCGGCCGCGAGCCCCCTGCGTTGCGCACCAGGTCATCGATCCACCCTTCGAGCCGCAGGCCGCTCGTAACGACCAGGTCTGCCTGCGCGATCAGTCGAGCGTCCTGAGGTGTTGGTTGGTAGAGGTGCGGGTCGGTGCCCGGCGATAGCAGGCATCGCACCTCTGCCGCGTCGCCTGCCAGCTGCGTCGTAAGGTCGCCGAGCATCGTTGTTGTCGCAACTACCAGAGGACGTTCGCGATCACCGTGATCGCTTCGGCAGGCCGACAGTGCGACCATCAGCGCCAGGATTGCGGTTGAGATGCGGGCAGTATGTGTCATGGGGAATTTCAAAGTTAGACACGGCTAACATGTCAACCCTGAACTGATTCGTGGAACGCAGCATCAGGGCCCCGCGGCGTCGTAAGCGCGGCGAATAAGGGCTCCTGCCGGCGCGTTGACGGGATGAAGGCCGGGCTTGTGGTTGCCACGTGTTGGATTAGGTTGGGCACATGAAGAGATCGATCGTTGTTGCAGTGCTGGCATGCCTTGTGTGCGGCGAAACGGCCGCGCTTGCACAGGAGCGTGCGCAGCTTTGGGTTGACGGGGACAGCCGCCGCACGCGGAACTCGGATCCGCTGCGTTTTGACACCTTCTCAAACCTCGCTGAAGAGCTGAGCCCGGCGGTCGTTAACATCGAGGTCTCGGAGCGCTCGACGGACGTCTTCGCGGACTCGGGCCAGGTGTACGGGCAGGGCTCCGGCTTCGTGATCAACAGCAGCGGCTACGTGGTTACGAACCATCACGTCATCGATGGCGCAGACGGAATTGTGGTGGTCTTGAGAGACGGATTGCGTCTCGATGCCGAGGTTGTCGGTCAGGACGCGGCGACGGACCTGGCGTTGCTGCGGGTACACAGCAGCCAACGGTTGGCGTCGGCTCCGCTCGGTGATTCTGACGGCTTGAGGCCGGGAGACTGGGTTGTCGCGATCGGGAACCCTTTTGGCCTCGATCACACCGTCACAGCCGGCATCGTGTCCGCCGTTGGTCGCCGGAACATCGGGCGGCAGACCGAGCGCTTCTACGCAAATTTCATTCAAACGGACGCGGCGATCAACTTCGGGAACTCCGGCGGGCCGTTGATCGACGTGAACGGCAACGTGGTCGGGGTGAACACCGCGATTCGGACGAGCAATATCGGCTTCGCGATACCGGTCAACATGCTCAAGGAGCTCCTGCCTCAGCTCATGCGAGGCACCGTGGAGCGCGCCTGGCTGGGTGTCGTCCTCGAGGACTGGACCCCTGAGCTGCTGGAGCGCTTCGGAATGGACCGTCCTTCGGGAGCCCTCGTAAGCAGCGTTGTCGCGGGGAGTCCGGCCAGTGAGGCGGGGATTCAGCGCGGTGACATTGTGGTCAATTTCAACGGTAGCGACGTGGCCGATACGAACGCGCTTCGTTGGTTCGCGTCGGTCGCAGGCGTCGACCGCGAGGTGCCGGTACACGTAGAGAGATCCGGCCAGCGTCGCTTCTTCACTGTGCGCATGGGGCGCCTGGAAGATGCCTCGGCGCAGGCCGTCCCTGAGCGCCCGCTCTCATCGGATCCCGGTGCCGGTGCGTTCGGCGCGACTGTGGTTGCGATTTCACCAGAGAGAGCCGCGGAGCTGAGAATCAGCGACCGCGCGGTGGTTGTTGAGACGGTGCGGCCGGAGTCGGTGGCAGCGCGGGCCGGCCTGCGTCCTGAAGACGTGATCGTTGAGATGGACGGCGAGGCGCTGGCGGGCGTGCGCGATCTCTACGAACGAATCGACGCCCTGGTCGCGGAGCAGATGGTCAGATTGCTGGTGCGCCGCGGAAACGCCACAGTGTTCCTCGCGTTTCGTCATCAATAGGTCGTGCAGCGGACGGTCCACGGTCGGGGCCGTCTGTGCGTGCATTTGCGAGCAGCAGGGGCTAGACCGCGCCCATGGGTAAACGACAGCACATCGCGGCCATCGGCGCGCTTATCGTATTGGCGCTTTTCGCCGTTTCGACTGCCGAAGCGCAGGAAGGCACCTTCTCGTTGACGATCGAGGCGGCGGAACGTGTTCCCAGCAGCGAGGCGGCGACGGTTCACTACGGTGCTGCGACAGAAGACGGCGGCTTTGAGGAGGACTCGTTGGAGTGTCCTCTCCTGACCGCATGCGAGATTCCGGTGTCCGAGGTCGTAAGGGTAACGCGGACTGGTTTTGCCGAGCAGACGGTCGACCAGCCGTTGATTTCGGACGGCGCGTTGATCCGTGTGTCGCTGCAACCTGAGGGAGGCGCACCGGCATTTCGCGGTCGCGTGCTGCCGGCGGATGTCGGCGGCCCGGTGAGCGGGACTATCGTGCGCCTGCGGGGCAGGGATCACCAGGCCGGGATCAGCGATGAGGTCACCGTCGAATCGGACGGGAGCTTCGAGTTTGCCGGCACGCTCGCCGATGGAAGCGCAAGACCTGCCGGGCTCTACTCGGTCACCGCGACCAGGGTTGCCGATGACGGTGCGACGGAGCTGGTCAACCTCGAACAGGTAGACCTGATCGGAGACACGCAGCTCGTGATCCGCCTGATTTCGTTGCGCGAGATGCCCGAGGTTGAACGAAAGTCCTGCTCATCGGCGCGAGGCGGCACTACGCCGATGGCGGTCGTGCTCGCGGGATTCGCAGTGCTCGGGATGGGTCGTGGCCGCAGACGCTGATCGGGAGCCACTCTTCAGGCGCTTTCAGGATGTCGTGGGCCACGAGGCTGTCAGCGCCGCGCTGTCGCGTGCCGTGGCTGCAGGACGAGCCCATCACGCATGTCTGTTTTCGGGCCCGGATGGCATCGGTAAGCGCCAGATCGCGAGGGCCTATGCGACGCTGCTGAACTGTAGCGATCGTGTATCTCGAGATGAAATCGCCGAGGCCTGCGGTCGCTGCCATAGCTGCGTGCTCATGCGGGCCGGCCAGCATCCGGACTACGTCGAGGTGAGCCCCGACGGCCGCTTCATCAAGATCGATCAGATCCGCAGCGTCCAGGCGTTGACCCGGTTCAAGCCCTACGAAGCTGCAGCGCGTGTTGTGGTCATCGACCACGCGGACATGATGCGGGTTGAAGGCGCGAATGCGCTGCTCAAGACACTGGAAGAACCCTCTGGGAACACCCATTTTGTGCTGCTTACGAGCCGGCCTCATCTGCTGCTGCAGACCATCCGATCGCGCTGCCAGCCGATTCGTTTTGCGCCGGTTGCGGCCGGCGCGATCGAGAAGCTGCTCACACAGAGCGGGGTAGCGTCTGCGGATGCTTCGGTGATCTCACGTATCGCCCAGGGCAGCGTAGCCCGTGCGCTGACACTGACCGATGCTGATATCTTTGACCTGCGTGAGCTGGTTCTCGGTGCACTGACCGGCGCCGGCCGTGCCCCACTGACAGAGATCATGTCGATGGCGGTCGAGTTGGGTGCGGACCGGGCCACGATCGAGGCATCGCTCGATGTGGCGTCCCTGCTGATTCGCGACGCGCTCCTGCAGAAGGCGTCGTCAACCGCCGCGGACAGGCTCGCGAACGTAGACCTTGCCGACCGTCTCGCTGCGTGGGCCGCGTCATCTTCCTACGACGCCCTGTTCCGGGTACGCGACGCTGTTGAAAAGGGCAGGCGGCGACTGGCGAGCAATGTAAGCCCGCGCGTGGTAGCTGAGAGCATGCTCCTGTCTGCGCACCGCGCGATGGATGAATCGACAACGGCCGCCGCATGAACTCAAGTCCGACAGCCAGAGTCCCCGGCGAGGAAAGCGAAGGGCGCGTGCCGCGCAAGCCCTTCGCCGGTAAGCGTCGCCTCTTCAACGGGGTGTCCATCCGTCTCGACGGCAGCCGACGCTCCTACGTTTTTGACTGCGGGGAGTTGATAGTACGGCCCGGAGATGTGCTCGTTGTCCAGGCAGACAAGGGCCCGCAGATTGGGCGGGCGACCGGTATCGCGCAACGACACCTACAGGACGCAGGCGCGATCCGCCGAGTTGTTCGGCGAGCGAACCCGGATGACCTCAAGCGTGCCGAAGAATGTGTCGAGCTGGTGGACAGGGCGCGCCGTGCCGCTGTCGCGGGCATCCGGAAGCAGCGCCTCGATATGAAGCTGGTGCACGTCGAGTACATGCTCGATAAGAGCCGAGCGCTGATCTACTTCTCGAGTGAGAAGCGGGTCGATTTTCGCAACCTCGTCGGCAACCTTGCTCGTCAGCTGGGCACGCGTATCGAGATGCGCCACGTGGGTCTTCGCGAGGGCGCCGGAATGATCGGCGGCATCGGGCCCTGCGGCGAAGACCTGTGTTGTTCGCGCTTTCTCACGTCCTTTGCGTCGGTGTCGGTTCGGCATGCGAAAGTGCAGGGGCTGTCGCTGAACCCCCAAAAGGTCACCGGCATGTGTGGTCGCCTCAAATGCTGCATGGTGTACGAGGAGCCGGTCTACAAAGAGATGAATCGCTACGCGCCGAAGAAGGGCACCGGCGTGATGACGGCAGAGGGCCGCGGTACCATCGTCGACGTCGACTCGCTCAGCCGGCGGGTCCAGGTGCTCCTCCCCGGGGGTACGATGACCTTCATGCACCTGCGGGACGTCGTCGCAATCGGACGACCATGGACACGAGACGAGTATCTGTCGGGGATGACTCGCGAAGAAGAAGTATTGAACATGCGTCGCCAACGCTCCGGCAACTCGGGACGCAGCGGCGGCGGAAAACAGGCAACGGGGGTGCTCGACGACACCTACCTCTGGACCGACCTCGAACAGGACGCAGACGAGCTTTCAACCCGTGAAGGAACGAAGTCCGGGGGGCGCAGCTCGGGCTCGGGTTCCTCCGGTCGCAGCGGGAAATCAAAGCGTCGCAGGCGCTCTCGTCGCAGCGGCTCCGGGTCTTCCGGCGGCGGCACGCAGAGCGGTGGCAGCGCAAAGAGTCAGGGCGATCGGTCGAAGGCCTCGGGTGCTCAGAAGGCGTCCGGGCCCGGGCAGGGCGACGGGCCGAAGCGGCGTCGGCGGAGGCGCCCGCGTCGCGGCGGCGGTGGCTCGCAGAGCGGTGGCGCGAAGGACGGCGGCTCGAAGGACGGCGGCTCGAAGGGCGGCGGCTCGAAGGGCGGCGGCGGTGGTCCTCCGAGCGGCTCTGACTGACCGTGTACGCATCCGTACCGGGTGAAGCGGAGTTGGAGTCGGGCTGTCTGGCGCGCGATCCAGCCGCCATGCAAGCGGCCCTGGACCTGCTCGGCGTCGCACAGGCCTACACCCGCGGACGTGCCGCGGAGATGTTGGCGCTTGCCTGGCCCGAGTCCGCAGAGCTGGTAGCGCCGCTCTGCGAAGCGTCGAATTTCGACGCATGGCGTGTTGTCGCGCTCGCCTCGGAGAGCGGCGCAACAGTACCGGAGTCGCTGACAGGGACCGCTCTGCGGCTGGGTGTCGCGTCGACCGTGTCCGGAGACCTCGCGTGGCAGCTTCTGCGCGTCCTCACGAGCCTGGGCGACACCGCGGCGGAGGCGCTTCGCAACCTGTCCCTTCACGGCGACGATGAGGTCGCCGTCAACGCGTGCGATGCGATGGGGGTTCACGCGTTCAAGGCAGAACAGCGCGCCCGACTTGCTGCAGCGGCCGGCCGCCATCAGGTGCTCGCGCAGGCCCTGCTGGTCGAGTCAGGCGAGATTCAGCTGTCGGCGTGTATTGAGGCGATGCGGATCAATACCCCGTGGTCAGCCCGACTGGCTGACGCCCTCTCGAGCCGCTTGAATCGAGACCAGGCGGACACGCTCTTCCGTCGGCTGAAGCCGAGGCTGCCGGGCCTGCTCTCGGTCCACGGCCTGCTGGGAGTGTACGCTGCTGCCGGTCGCGCTGCCGATGCGCGGACGATGCTGCGCCGGGCGACCGCATCGCGGCGCGCTCCCATCGCCGCCGCCGCGGCGGAGCGTTATCTCCGGGTATGCAGTGACGACGAAGTGGACTCCTTCCTGCTCGACGTGACAGGTCGCGCGGCTCGCAACCCATGGCTACGATGTGCCATCGCCGCCGGACTCGCGGAGCGCTGTCCCGGTGAAGCGTGGTTGCAGAAGCACCGCGAGGACCCGGACGAGGATGTCCGAAACGAGGTGGAGCTGGCGCTGACGCATCGCAGCCGGGCGACGGGTGGCGCAGATTCCGCCAACAAGGCATGAGCTAACGCGCCGCAGCGGGGTTCAGACCAACGCGGTCCCGAGGCCCGGGCGCCTCCGGGATTTCGTCTGCGTTGCTCTGACTCCTTGACGTGCCGCTGAATTGCTACGAACCGCCTGCGCACCGGGACGGGAAAGGGAAGGTTAAAGATTCATGTTTATCGACACACACTGCCACGTAAACTCCCGTTATTTCGGTGAAGATTCGGATGCCGCTGTCACCCGTGCGCGAGACGCGGGTGTATCAACGATTGTCACCATCGGCTGTGGCCCGACCGTCGATGACTGTCGGGACGTGCTCGCGTTTGCGAAGGCGAGAGACGGCGTATTCGCCACCGTGGGCATTCACCCGCACGAGGCCGACAGTGTTGACGACTCGGTCCTGTCCGACATCGCGACCCTTGCCGCGGACTCCCGTGTCGTGGCCGTCGGCGAGACCGGACTCGACTATCATTACGACCATTCTGAGAGGGGGGCGCAGGCGCGCTCATTCCGTGGGCACTTCGAAATTGCCCGCGAGGTTGGAAAGCCCCTCGTGATTCACAACCGGGAATCGGACGAAGACTGTATCGCCATCATGCGCGAAGAGAGGGCGGGTGAGGTCGGCGGCGTGGTCCATTGTTTCACCTCCGGCTGGGAGCTTGCTCGGGTTGCCGTCGACGCCGGATTCTACATCGGGTTCACCGGAATCGTGTCTTTCAGAAGCGCGGAGAACGTGCGGGACGTGCTGCGGCGCGTTCCGCTGGATCGCATCGTGATTGAGACTGACAGCCCCTACCTCGCTCCGACGCCATATCGCGGTAAGAAGAACGAGCCGGCGTACGTTGTTCACGTCGCCGCCGCTGTCGCCGAGACGCTGGGCATGTCCGTGGACGCCGTCGCCGAGCTTACGACAGCGAATGCGAGGCGCCTGTATCGTCTCCCGGCGTGAGCGTTGATGGATTCCCGTTCGCCGGCAGGGAACCCGCTGCGGTAGACGGTGTCTGATGGTTGAGCAGGCGAGGTTGAATGAGTCGAAGCAAGAAGCGAGCAGCTAAGGCCGTCGCGCCACCCAGCTGGCAACCCAGGAGCATGCCGGGTCTGCGGGTCAATCTGCCGATGGCGCTGATCCTGGTCTGGTACGCTGTGGTTGGAATGCTGATGGTGGCTTTTCGGCCGCATCCGGCGGTCGTCGCGGTGGTGGGCGCTCTGCCGTTGTTTGTGCTGGTCGGTGCCGCCATGGCCGTCCGCGCCCGTCTGCAGCCATTCGAGAGAGATTTCGCCATGGCTGCGCAGTCCGGCGAAGTAGCGCGTATGAAGCAGGTGTGGGCGAGGGCGACTGTACTGCGAGCCTTCGCCCCGAAATGGATGATGCTGCCCCGCCGGGGCTTGATCGAAACCACTGCCGGGGACCATCGGGCCGCCGAAGAGACCCTGGAAGAAGCCTGGCTGGCCACGCCGCCGATGCGCCGCGAGGCCCTTTTGGGTCCACTATGCCGCGTGAAGTACGCGGTCGGCGAGTTCGCGGATCTGAAGGAGCTCGCCGAAGAGTGGCGGGTTCGCGCGCTGTTTCCCGGATCGGCAAACCTCTACCTCGCCGTGGCGTGCATCGAGTGGGCGGAACCCGACCTGGAGCGTGCGCGATCGTTACTGGACGAGGTCGACAGCAGCCTCGGTCCGGTTGAACAGGAGCTGGCGACGCGCATTCGTGCTCGGCTGGACGCGTAGGGCAGGCCCCGCCGAATCAGCTCGCAGGCTACAGCGGGAGCGGAACGCCGTGTGCCCGGCGAGGCACCGGACAGTGCAGGTGAGAAGGTCCGGCCTCAGTTGGCGGTAAGCACGTCGTAGATCTGGCCGGTACAGCCATCCTGGCCGGATTGCGCGCGAGCGCTCACACCGCCTGCGCGGCCACCAAGTCCGCCGAGGCCGGGAACGCCGGGGGAGCCGAGGGACACAGAGATTGCTGTCGGGTCGACGACCGAGCCGCCGGCTACGTTCGCGACACCCACAACGACGCCGCTACAGCCGCCGGCACCGCCGCCACCGCCGCCGCCGTTTCCGCCGTCGCCACCGTCAGCTCCTTCGCCGGATTCGCCGTTTCCGAAATCGCCACCGAAGCCGGGATCGCCGGCGCCATAACCTGACCCGCTACCGCCGCCGCGTCCGCCGGAGCCGCCGTCACCGCCGTTTCCGCCGTCGCCTCCAATTCCGCCGCTGATGTCGATATCTGAGACGGCCACAACCGAATTGATCACGACCAGCCCGAACGCACCACCGCCTGAGGTCGCTGCGGTCCCGGCAACGGCTCCGCATCCGCCACCGCCGCCGCCGCCGCCGCCGCCGCCGTCGGCGTTGCCGATCGCGTCTTCGTCGCGTCCACCTGCGCCGCCGCCGCCGCCGCCGGTGCCGTTGAGGCCCCGGGTGCCATCGTCGCCTGTAGGCGGTGTCCATTCGCCGTCGACGAAGCCGCCGTCTGTCGACACCGGTGCGTCGCCGCCGTTTCCGCCGCTTCCGTCGTTTCCGTCGTTTCCGGCGACACCGTTTGCCGCGTCGTCAGCGTCGAGGCAGCTGAATCCGCTGCAACACTTGTCCGGGGCGCTGTCGCCTCGTCCGCCGCCGCTGGCGGGGTCGCTGCCGGCACTTCCGGCAGTAGGTTCAATCTCGGTGCAACCCGACGTGCCGCCTTTGCCGCCCGTCGCGCCGCAGTTCGAGCCACCGCCCGCAGCCCCGTTCTTACTGCTGGCGTCGCGCCCGTCGTTCCCCGGTGCGCCGTCGTCGCCACGGCCGCCGTCCAGGCCTCGACCGCCGCGTCCAACGTTGATGTTGATGTTGGTAAGCGTCAGCGTATCGGCGGCGCAGTCCTTGACCCAGATCGCGTAGCTGCTCGTACCGTTCGTTGTCTGCGTCGAGCCTTCGACGACAAAGCCGGCGAGGGTGGCCGGTGCCGTGAGGCCTTCGGCGCGAACGGTCCACGGTGAAGTGGAGCGAAGCCGCGTGATGTTCAGCTGATCGTTGCGCTCCCATGTCTCCGGGTCGAAGCCACCGTACACGTGCACGTCATCGACCATTACGAAGGGTCCGGTACCGCCGACGGCGTTGGGCGGTCCGTTGTACGCGCCGGCGGCGACGTAGACGGAGTCGACCGTCGGCGATGAGGCGGCGACGCTGATCGCGTAGTGCACGTCAGCGAAGGGGCTGTCGATCGTGCCCGCATTCACGTTGTCGCCGTCGGGATGCACAAACACCGCTCGGGAGATGTCGCCGTCGATGCCGTCGCAGTTCGTGTCATGGAAAAAGGAGTCCGGGTTGTCCGGAATCTCCAGATTGCGGAACTCGCAGAAGTACTCGCAGCCGTTCTCGAACGCCGGGTCCCCACCCGTCGCCGCCAGACCGCCGTCGATGTCGTAGAAGAAGTCTACGCACAGGGCGATGCTGCAGGTTGATTCCGAGCACTGCCCGATGGCGTTGTCGCGACCGCAGTTGTTCCCACAGGTGCCGCAGTTTACCGGGTCGCTCAGGAAGTCGATGCCATTGTCGTTCTGGCCGTCACAGTCGTTGTCGATGAAGTCGCAGAGCTCGGGCGCGCCGAAATATGTCGTCGGGTCGTTGTCGTTGCAGTCGTCTCCGAGACACGTCGGCCCGACGCCGTACAGGTCGCCGTCGTTGTCGATGCAGCCGGTACACAGGCCGGAGTCATGAACGCACTGGTAGTTGTCCGTTTCGATCTCTACGCAGTCGTACTCGTCGGGGCACAGGCGGCTTCGGGTGCAGTTGCGCGCACAGCAGCTGCCGTCGTCGAGGTCGATGCACTGGTCGCCCAGACCGCCACATTCGTTGTCGCTCTCACAGGGAGCCCGGAGGTCATCGATCAGGGGAAAGCAGATGTTGACGAGGTCGCCTTCAGAGTTAGCGATCAGGCGGCACTCGTAGTTCGCGTCAGGGCACGTGTCCGCCTCGGACGAACAGAGGCTGGTGCAGACCGGCGTGCCTTCGAAGCCGGTGATGCAGTAACCGCTGACGCAGTCTTCGTTGAACTGACACGGCTCGCCGAAGGCACCTAGCTGCCCGGCGTCGACGTCGCTCGTCTCGGCGGTGTCGACGATGTCGTCGCCGGTCTCCGAGTCGGTGTCGTCGCCGTCGAGGTCCGCGTCGCCATCAGTCGCGGTGTCCGTGGCGTCGCCGGAGTCTGCCGCGTCTTCGTCTGCGGTCGACACCTTGCCGCCGGCGCATGCAGCGAAGACGATCGCCGGCACGAGTACAGACAACAGGCTTAGCGGCAGGCGTAGAAAACCTGGCTTCATGGCAACTCCCCGGGTGCTTCGCAAAGCCGCGACCTCGCGACTGTTTGCGTATCTAACATAGGCGCGAAACATAGTCCCTGTGCTGCCTCCAAGTCAAAGCGCAGATCGTCGCGCCACCGAAATCCGCGATCAACCGGTTTGACACCCGGCGATGAGCGCTCAAATTCGCCTGACACCTTGTGGATGCGATTCCCGTTTGCGCACGGACGCTGTGCAATCCGACAACGATGTGAGGCACCGAAATGAGCGAGACAGAATCAGCCGATGGGAATGGAAACGCGGACTCCGGCGGTTCATCGGTCCAGCGCCTGATCGATTTCACGACGCTGCTGCTTTCGGTTCGAGAAGCGGCCCTTCTCGCGTTGGGCTTGATGCCTGATCACACGGAGAGCCCTGACGGCGTGGATCTCGCAGCGGCGCGCACGCAAATCGATCTGGTCGATGTGCTTGAGGAGAAGACCCGTGGCAACCTCACCGACGACGAGAAGAAGCTGGTGGACAGTGTTCTATACGAGCTCCGCGTGGCCTGGGTTAAGGTCAAAGGGAGCTAGGCTTCCCATGGTCGCGTTGCTCGCGACCATGCTGGTTTCGCCGCTGGTTGCGTGCGACCGGGACGCAGACTCTGCGCCGCCGGCAGAGGGCCCCGAGGCCGGTTCGGAAAGCACACGCGAGACGGTCAGGACGCGGCTCGGCGAGGGGGCCGTCGTTGAGGAACGCGGCGACGTCGAGACCGAGATTCCGGCGGCTCCGCCCATCGTCCCCGTCGACGGCGCTCCCGCCTCCTTCGCCGAGCTGGTCCGGCGGGTGCAGCCTGCGGTCGTGAACATCTACACGACGCAGGTGATGCGTCAGCAGCGACGTGTGCGGGCTCCCTATGGCTTCGGCGCGCCGCCGCGAGTTCGGGAGTCAACCAACCTCGGCAGCGGCTTCATCTTCGACGAGCGCGGCTATATCCTCACAAACAGCCACGTCATCATCGGCGCAGACCGCGTGCACATCCGGACCCACGACGGAATCGAGATTCCCGCGCAGATTGTCGGCACTGACCCGCTCACCGACATCGCGGTCATACGGGTCGAACCCTTCGAGGGCATGTCGACCCTGCCCCTCGGAGATTCATCACGGGCGCAGGTAGGAGACTGGACCCTGGCTGTCGGCAATCCCTTCGGCCTGAACTCCACAGTAACGGCCGGGATTCTGAGCGCCCGCGGACGCAGGGACGTCCAGCTGGGCGGCCGTATTCGCTACGTCGACTTCCTCCAGACCGATGCCAGCATCAATCCGGGTAACTCCGGAGGCCCGCTTGTTGCGATGAATGGAACCGCGATCGGGATCAACACCGCCGTAAACCGGGAAGGCCAGGGGATCGGATTTGCGATACCGATCGACATGGTCCGCGAAATCGTCGGGCAGCTGGTCGACAGGGGTGTGGTGGCCCGCAGCTGGATCGGCGTGTTCATCGAAGAGGTGGACGCCGGTGCGGCCTCACTTGCGCGCCTCGATGAGGAGCGCGGCGCCCTGGTTACCCATGTCGCGCAGGGCGGGCCCGCCGCACTCGCCGGGATTCGCCCGGGAGACGTGATACTCCGATTCGGAAGCGCAGAGATTCAAGACAGCAACGAGCTCCCCTGGCTCGCGAGCACCGCCGGCGTAGGGACGGAAGTGCCGATCGAAATCGCCCGCGGGGACGGGCGCGATGTTGTGACAGTCGTCATGGGTGCGCTTCCGGAGTAGAGCGCGCCGACCAAGGGAGTTGTTATGAAACTGGATGCCTTTTCGGGCCGGGCACAGACCGCTGTGCAGGCCGCGCGAGATTATGCGGCCGACCTGAACCATGCGCGGGTCATGCCGGCGCACGTAGTCGTCGCGCTGCTGAACGACGAGTCCGGGCTGGCCACCGAGGTCATCCGGAGGCTCGGCGCAGATCCCCGCCGTCTCACCGACCGGCTGCATCGCGAGCTGGGAAAGTCGCGTCGCACGGTCGGAGCGGCCCCGGTTTGGGATCAGGCGACCGAGAGCGCCCTCGGGGACGCCCAGCGTGAGGCGAGACGGCGGCGGGAACACGTGGTTCGAACGCACCATCTGCTCATCGCGATCGTAGACGGCGCGTACGGAACTGCTCGGCGCGTCCTGCAGGAATCAGGCGTCACCCGCACCGGCGTCGAGTTCATGCTTCGGGACATGGAGGCGGAGATCAGCCGCGAGAAGAAGGGCGCGTCCGGGGTGTCGACCGACCCGCCACGACAAGCGGCGTCGCATGGGGGCAGGACGGAGGGCGGGCGCCGTTCCCCGGCAGCCGCCTCTCCATCTTCATCGGCCGCAGAGAGCGGCGAGATTCTCGGCGAGTTCGGCCGAGATCTGACGGAGCTGGCGCGCGACAACAAGTTGGACCCGATTATCGGCCGCGACGCTGAGATCCGACGTCTCATGCAGGTGATCGGCCGTCGCACAAAGAACAACCCGATCCTCGTCGGCGAAGCCGGCGTCGGAAAGACGGCCATCGTCGAAGGGCTCGCCCGTCGCATCGCATCCGGTGACGTACCGAAGACCCTGCGCAACAAGCGTATCGTGCAGATCGACATGGGCGGTCTCGTCGCCGGGACCAGCCTGCGTGGCCAGTTCGAGGCGAGGGTGCGAAAGTTGGTGCAGGAGGTCGCGGAGTCGGAAGGTACCGTGCTGCTGTACATCGATGAGATTCACACGATCGTCGGCGCGGGCGGTGGCCGGGACTCCGGCGGCGCAGCGAACATGTTGAAGCCGGCGCTCTCGCGAGGCGAGATTACCCTGATCGGTACCACGACCCCGGCAGAGTACCGAAAACACATCGAGTCGGACAAAGCCCTGGAACGCCGCTTTCAGGAGGTCGCTGTTGAGCCGCCGAGCATCGACGAGGCGATCGCCATTCTGCGCGGCATCAAAGGGCGCTTCGAAATCCACCACGGTGTCCAGATCATGGACTCAGCGGTGCAGGCCGCCGTTCGCCTCTCAGAGCGCTATGTGATGGACCGCAACCTGCCGGACAAGGCCGTCGACCTGATCGACGAGGCTGCGAGCCAGCTGCGGCTCGAGTTCGAATCGCAGCCGGCGGAAGTCGACGAGATGAAGCGCCGCGTAATCAACCTCGAGGTCGAGCGGGAGACGCTCAAGGACGATCCCTCACCGGATTCTGCGGCCGCGCTGAGGGGCATTGAGGCAGAGCTGAAGCGGCTCACCCAGAGGTTGACGGAGGTGGATGGGATTCTGTCCGCTGAGAAGGCCGCGCTGGAGCGCGTGACCGAACTGCAGGCAGAGCTCGAGGCCACAGAGAAGCTCGTAGAGAGAGCCCAGAACGAGGACGATCTCGGCCGCGCCGCGGAGCTGAAGTACGGCGTGATCAAAGAACTCGAAAAGGACCTGGCCGCGGCGCGCGCGGCGCTGGAGAGTAGCGGCAACGGCGAACGTCTCCTGCGGGAACACGTTACTGAGGAGGACGTCGCTGCGGTCGTTGGCGAGTGGACCGGAGTTCCGGTCACGCGCATGCTCGAAGGCGAGCGTAAGCGCCTGCTTGAGATCGAAGAGCGACTCAGCAGCCGCGTCGTGGGGCAGGACCCGGCGGTTTCTGCCATCGCCGCTGCGGTTCGGCGCTCCCGCGCCGGCGTGCAGGATGGCAACCGGCCGATCGGAAACTTCTTCTTCGTGGGCCCAACCGGCGTCGGCAAGACGGAGCTGGCGAAGGCGTTGGCCGATTTCCTCTTCGACTCTGAAGACTCGCTGATTCGAATCGACATGTCGGAGTACA
Source organism: bacterium (assembly GCA_030427825.1). Classification (GTDB taxonomy): domain Bacteria; phylum Myxococcota_A; class Bradymonadia; order REDH01; family REDH01; genus JAUICO01. The sequence continues at coordinate 29,685 of JAUICO010000041.1, forward strand.
TGGAGCAGTCGAAGGTCAACACCTTGATCGGTGCTGCCTACGGCTATGTGGACTCGGACAAGGGCGGCGTACTCACCGAGGCAGTGCGCCGTCGACCCTACTCGGTCGTCCTTTTCGATGAAGCGGAGAAGGCGCATCCGGATGTCTTCAACATCCTGCTGCAGGTGCTCGACGAGGGCCGTCTCTCGGACTCCCAGGGCCGCCGTATCGACTTCACGAATACGATCATCATCATGACCTCGAACGTCGGCGCTCGGCAGATTCTCGATATGACCGGCAAGGTGCCCTACGAGGAGCTCGACGAAGCCGTGCACGATATCCTGCGCGATCACTTCAAGCCGGAGTTCCTCAATCGCCTGGATGACACGGTGGTTTTCAACGCCCTGGACCGGGATGCCCTCGACCTGATCACGGGAATCCTGATTCGGAAGCTGAACAAGCTCCTCAAGCAGCAGAAGCTCACGGTCGAATTTACAGACGCTGCGCGCGCTTTCATCGTCGATGTCGGCTACCAGCCGGAGTACGGCGCAAGGCCTCTCAAGCGTGCGCTGCTGACAGAGGTGCAGGACCCGCTGGCCCTGGAGATTCTGGAAGGGAACTTCGTCCCTGGCGATCACATTCTCATCGACCTGCCAGAAGGCAGCGAGGACCTGGTCTTTACGAAGCAGTGAGTCCGACGCAACGGAGGCGCCGGCAGCCGCTCACTCTCAGAGACGGCTCAGGTGCATGACGGCGGCCGCCAGGCCGAGCAGCACCAGCGCGATGAGACCGGCGGTTAGCACCCGCGGCGGCCGGGCCGGCGCCGCTGTGCCTGCAGCGTCCGCCGACTCTGCTGCCGACAGGGCTCCGGCATCGTCAGGCTCGGCCACGCCCGCTGACTCCGTGCTTGTGCCCGCTTCGTTCAACGATGAGCGCGTTGACGGCGCACCAGTCTCGCGGACGGGCGCGTCCGTTTTCGGCCGTGTCACGAGCGGTCCGGCGCTCAGGGATGAGCGTGGATTGATCACCGTCCACGGGGCGGCAAGAGAGATCGCGCCGAAGCCTTTGCTCTCCCTTTGTGGGAGCGTCGCGGGCGTTAGAAATGCGATGTATTTACCGACGCTTGCGAGGCGGTTCTTATGCATCGGCTGCGTCATGTGGGCGACCAGCCGAGCCACGCCTTCGTCGACCCCGGCCAGGCTACGCCAGGCCTCGGCGGTGATGGGAGACTCCGGAGATTCGCACGGGGCTTCGCCTGAGAAAATGAAGGCGAGGGTGCAACCGAAGCTGTAAACGTCGGCGCGAGGCGTGATGAACATCCCGCTGGCTTCGCGCGCGATTTCGGGAGCAGCCCAGACCTGCTCGACCTCGGCGGGATCGTCCGGCCGGGCGTTCTTCGGCAGGGCGGCGGCCAGCTCAATGACGTGAGCGCGGCCTTCTTCATCGACGAGTATGCGGTCCGGCCTGAGCGCGCGCAGTACGTAGTTGTTGTCGTTCAGGCGAGCGATGGCTTCGGCGATGTCTCTCGCGATGGCGAGACCGTGCTCGATCGAGATGGAATCGGTTCGGGCGACCTCACGCAGGCTACGGCCGTCGATCCACGGCGTCAGAACCACCTCGCCTGCCGGGCCGCCGGGGGTTGATGACACTGCCTCGATCCGGGGCGGCGCGTCCGGGGACAACGCTCCGCCTGCCTCGACTACGCGCTGGAGCAGCGTCGTCGGATCGTCCTTGCCCCGAAGCGCGCGCAGCGCGACGTAGCGGTCGCTGGCGATGTCTCGGGCGCGGACGATGTCGAACGTGGCGCCGCGCGCGACGAGCTCGACTTCGGTGAAAGCCGGCCGTCCCTGGCTGTAGAGCGTCTGGGTGTCCGAGGGATTGCTCACAGTTGACCGCAACGCCTGCGAATGGTGGAAGTCAGCGGTCCTGCGCGGTCTACGCGGGACCTGACAACGGCGCGCGTGCTTGCGGCCTGCGCGCTTGTCTCGCATAATGCCGCGCGCTTGTCTGCAAAGTCCCGAGACCCACGTGCCCGCACAACGAATCCTTCTTGTCGATCCGGATCAACGTCACCGCGCACGGTGCCGTAAGCTATTGGCAAACGAGGGTTTTCGGGTTGTGCAGATGGACACCTGCGACGCTGTAGAAGAGCTGCCGGAAGGGCGCTTTTGCGCAGCGATTGTCGACTGCTCGCCGTATTCGGCCGCCGCAGACAGCGTGTTGGAATCGTTACGGAGTGCGAGCGTCCCCCTCTATGGGGTGACCGACGTGTACCGCGGAGCCGTTGCCGGAAGTCTGATGGACGAGCTCTGCGGCCTCAGCGCGCACGCAGAAAAGCCCATCAGGGAAGCGGACCTGGTCAGGTGGCTGCGTGAGGCTCTGGGCGACGCGTATCCGGATTTCGGCACCGATACCCCCACGGATTCCATTGCCGTCGTCGCTGTCGACGTCCTTCAGGCCGGCGATGACATCGACTGTCCGGCGGCCCTTGACCCTCGGCTGGTGCCCAACGCCGGGTCCCTGCACAAGCATCATTTCAGCGCAATCCTCTCCTCGTTGGGTCACCGTCGGGCGACGGGTGTGCTCGTGGTCACACGCGGCGAAGTACGAAAAGAGATGTATGTCGACGGCGGCCTGTTGGTTGGTGTGCGCTCGTCGAAGCCTGCCGAGCGACTCGGTGAGCTCCTGGTCCGACACGGCTGGCTGACCTCAGCACGGCGAGACCAGGTGGTCGCTGCCGCTGCGACCGCCGCACGCCTGGTCGGTGAGCAGGTGATCGCAGAGAACATAATGACCTCGGACGACCTGCTGTCCTTCCTCTATGCGCAGCAGCAGGAAAAACTGGCTGAGCTCTTTGCGTGGGTCGACGGCGAGTTCACGTTTACGGCGGGCGCGATTCCGGCGAGCTTTCACAACCAACCGCTGCTCGCTCCGGTTGACCTTCTCTGGCAGGGAATTCGTTTCTCGGTGCCTGTGGACCTTGTCGACGCGCACGTGACCCCCTTCGGATACCGCGCACCGGTCTGGCACCACGAGGCACCGACCTGGGAGTCCCTCGCGCTGCAGCCGGAAGAGGCGGCATTCCTGCGAAAGTTCAAGGATGGGCGTCCGGCGGCGACGATCGGGTCGTCGTTTGGAGACTCCGAAGAGACCCGCAAACTTGTGTTTCTGCTGATCACGGCAGGCTTCGTAACTTTTGCGCCCGCGGCGGCGTGATGAGGTTCAATGGTAGATAAGGCAGATAAGATCTGGCTCGACGGCCGGCTGGTCGATTGGGACGATGCAAATGTACACATCCTGACACACACCCTGCATTACGGGCTCGGCGTGTTCGAAGGCATTCGCTGCTACCAGCGCGAAGACGGCAGCAGCCATGTGTTTCGCCTGCGTGAGCACATTCGCCGCCTCTTCGACGGCGCCCGTCTCCTCATGATGGAGATGCCCTTCACCGAAGAGCAGATTGTACAGGCCTGCCTGGAGACGTTGCGGGCAAACGGTCAGAAGGAAGCGTACCTGCGACCGCTTGTGTTTCTCGGCGACGGAACGATGGGCCTGGCGGCCACCGCGAATACGGTGCGCGTCGCGGTCGTGACATGGAAGTGGGGCGCCTATCTGGGTGACGACGGCCTCGCGAACGGCATTCGTGCGAAGGTGTCGTCGTTCGCGCGAAATCATCCGCGCTCTCTCTTTCCGAAAGGAAAGGTTGTCGGTCACTACGTGAACTCGATTCTCGCGAAGCGCGAAGCGGTGCTCGCCGGCTACGACGAGGGCATCATGCTCGACCATGAGGGCTACATCTCGGAGGCCTCCGGCGAGAACATCTTTATCGCCCGCGATGGCGTCGTGAAGACGCCTTCGTACAGCTCCAGCATCCTTGGCGGGATTACGCGCTCGACGCTGATTACGGTGCTCGAAGAGTCGAATGTGCCGATCGTCTACGATCGCTTCGCCCGGGATGAGCTCTGCCTGGCAGACGAAGTGTTCATGTGCGGAACCGCAGCCGAAGTGACGCCGGTACGTGAGATCGACAATCGGAAGATCGGCAGTGGCGCTCGCGGACCGATCACCACGGCAATTCAGGCGCGCTTCTTCGACATCGTGAAGGGCTCGACGCCGGACCACGCGGAGTGGCGCGAAGCGGTCTGACGCGGAGCGTCCGGAAGATCCCGCGCGACAGCACGAACGAGGGGCAGGCGAGGGCGTCACAGCACCGTTGCAGACGCGAATCTTCGGCCTGCGCGCCTTGACTTGAGATGCGCTCGCGAGGATACTCCGCCGCACGTTCGACGTAGAGCATTAGAGCACCATCGCTCGGTTTGGGGAGTCAGTCATGGAAGTACGCTGGGAGATTCAGCGCGCCGCGCGCGCGATCATTTTCGGCACCGTCTTCTTTTTTCTCGCATGCGACTCCAGTGGTTGCGGCAGTTGCGCGGACGGTTGTGTGCCCCAGGGCTGCGCACCTGAGACGTGCAACGTAGAGGCCTGTGTTGTGGGGCCGGAAGGTTGCGCAAGCGGCTGTTCAGAGGGCTGCGGTGACGGCTGCGGCGACGGATGTGGCGGGTGCGGTGAAGGCGGTGGAGCGCCGACCATCGAGGCCTATGACTACCCACCGACAGCGCCGGTAGTGCAGCAGGCCGTACAGCTTCATGTCACAGACAAGCTGTTCACCTACCTCGAAGAGAACCTCCTCAGCCTGGCCGGCGGCTTCCTCGGTGACTCCCTCGGGGACCTCGGCTCGACCACGATTGACGGCAACACGATCTCGATCTGCCTCGCAAAGATGGTGACCAATGTGGATGTCATCGGGGACATCACAATCTGCGGTCAGGGCGCGACCTGCGACGACGGTGCGGAGGGTTGTCAGCTGGACATCACGCTCCAGAATACCCAGCTGGTGCCCACGGCGCCGGACTCCCTCATCGTTCGTGTGGATGCGGTCTTCGACCATGGCATCCCGATCTCGACGCCCCTCATCGACTGTACCGCCGGTGTGTCGCTGGGCGGTGGACTTCCGATCAGCGCCCGAGTTCGATTTGTGGACTCAAACCCTGCTGACAACATTCCGGCGGTCGCTACGGCGGACCGCACTCACCTGCTGATCCCCTCGGATTCGCTCAACATTCCGATCGGCGATCACCTGGATCTCTCGATCTCGGGCGCCGGCGGCTTCGGCTCCGGCCTCGCGTGTGGCGCGCTTGGGCTGGGGACCGGCATCGTGACCGGTATCATTGATGATCAGCTTGCTCCGGTCTTCGCGGCGATGGACGCGGCAACCTGCACCACCTGCGATGACAACTACCCGTGTCCCGCCGGTTCCAACTGCCAGTATCCGGAAGGCCAGGAGTACGGGATCTGTTACCTCGACGGCACCGAAACCTGCGTGCCCATCGATCTGGGCCTCGAGATGAAGGTCGGTCTGGGGCCGCTTCTCGCGAGCATCGCGCCCGGTGTGGACGCAAACCTGGGACTGATGGCGTACCTCGCGAACTACGGTATCGCCGATGACACGGGCCCGGATGTCGGTCTGGAGTTGGCGATGCAGATGGGTGTTGTGGCCGATCCTACGAGCATGTGCGTGCCGTACCGCGACCCGCCGATGAACGCCGGGAATCCCAACAACTGCGCCGACGGCGTTATCTGCCCGCGATCGCTTGAGCTCAATGACTCAGCGACGACACCCGGTGGAGACGAATACGGTATCGGCATCGGAATCGCGAAGGCGGCCCTCGATACGGCGATGTGGTCAGTCTACAACTCGGGCCTGCTCTGCCTTGGGGTCACCGTCGATGACCTGCCGCTGCCGGCGGAGTTCGCGAGCCTGATTCCCACGGGCATCAGTCTCTTCCTGCCGAGTGTGAACCGCCTTGTGGACTCGTCATACCAGCTCCGCGTGGAGCTGAGCCCGCAGCAGGCGCCGTTCTTCGAATTGGGTGACGGCATTATCGTCCCGGGTGCGACCGCAGAGGACCCGCCTGTGGTTGAGGAGCCCCTCCTGAACCTCGTGATTCCTGAGCTGAACCTCGACTGGTACGTCTCCACCGACGGCCGCTTTGTGCGAATCTTCACAAGCACCGTAAATGTGGAGGTGCCGCTGGCTCTCGACGTCACGCCTGACAATGAGATCGAGATTGTGCTCGGCGACTTCGCCGACCTCATCACGAACGTGGGCACTTCCAACGCCGAGTTGGTGGATCCGGGTGAGGCCGCTGCTTTCCTGGACGGTGTACTTGGGCTTGCGCTGCCGATCCTTGAGGACCAGCTCGCCGGACTTCAGGACAGCCTTCGCTTCGCGCTGCCGGACCTTGAGGGCATTCAGATTCGAATCCCGTCGGGCGGCTTCACGAGCCTCGAGAACTACACGATGCTCGGGATCTTCGCGGACCTCGCGATCGCGACCACGACGACCGGACTTGAGAACTTCGACCCGCTCCATGTGTCGGTGCTCAGCACCGAATTCGAGCAGGCCGAAGCAGGCGCAGGTCAGCGCGAGCTTGCGCGCGCAATCGAGGCCGGCGACAGCCTCGACATTCGCTCGATGCTGCCGAGACTTCGCGTAGAAGCGCACGCAGAGGGCGAGCACTTCGGTGCCACCGACGTAGAGTACTCCTACCGAATCAATGACGGTCTGTGGCGCATGTGGCGCCAGAGCAGCACCTTCGTGATTCAGGACATCGCCTTGATGGCAGACGGCGCGCACAACATCGAAGTTCGTGCCCGTCGCGCCGGACAGCCTGAGACGACGACAGAAGAATACGCGGCGTTCACAGTGGTCGTCGACCGCAGCGCGCCGATCGTCGAGATGGGCCGTGACCAGCTGATGGCTGTGATCACCGCACGCGACGCAGTCGCTGACGATGACGACCTTGAGATGCGCTACCGCATCGAAGCCGGGGACTGGTCAGAGTGGGGCGCGGTAGAGAGAGAGATCGACCTCAGCGCTCTGGCGGGCGGCAATGCGCTGCTTGATGTACAGGTGCGCGATCCTGAGGGCAACGTGCAGACTCGCCGCCAGTCCTACAACCTCGAAGGCTTTGACGCTGAGACGGGGTCGCGCACAAGCAACTCCGGTCCGCAGGCGGGCTGCACGAGTGCCCCCTCAGGCGGCACCTCGATGGGCCTGTTGATGCTGGCCGGTCTCTTCTTTGCGCGGCGCCGACGCTCCGGCGGACCGGGAGGCAACGGTAGTGGTGCGGCAGGCAGCGTGGCCGTTGCCGCCTCGGCGCTGGCGGTGTTCGCGCTGCTCTTCGGCTCCGGCTGCAAAGACGACAAGACGGGCGGGAGCTGCGCTGAAGAGTGCGGCGTGGGCCTCGAATGCCTGAATGAGACCTGCGTTCCGATTGAGTGCACCGAGGATTCAGACTGCGGCGATGCATCGCTGATTTGCGTCGACGGCCTCTGTTCGGCGAACATGCCCTGCGACACCGATGACGATTGCGAAGACCCGGACATCTGCGAAGGCGGGATCTGCGTGGGGCCTGAGTGCGACAATGACGACGCGTGCCCGCCCTGTGAGCTGGGTGACGCGATTTGCGTCGGCAATCGTTGCGAGTGTGGCGAGCCCTGTCCTGAAGGCTGCGCTTCCGGTTCATTCTGCTGCAACAGCAGCAACTCGTGCATCGACCTTCCCGAGGCATGCGCTGATACGGACTGCGGCCCCGGATTTGAGCTTGAGATTGAGGGCTCTGTCGAAGGAAACTCGGACACCTGCGTGATTTCTGAGCCGACCTGCGAGTGCGTCGAGCTGCCGCCGCTCGCGCTACGCGACCATGGCCGCTACCTCGATGTGGCAGTCTCTCCGGACGGCCAGACCCGTGTCCTCAGCGCGTACAACAAGCGGTACACAGACCTGATGGTCGGTATCATCGCGGACGACGACAGCATCGATTGGATGTTTGTTGATGGCGTGCCCGCCGACGCTCCCATCACGAACTCCGTGGACGGACCGCGTGGCGGCGTCTCGCAGGGCGGCGAGAACGTCGGCCTGTACACATCGGTTGCGATCGGCGCTGACGGCACGATCCACGCCGCGTACTTCGCTGTTAACACCGAGGAGCCGAACTCGCTGCGCTATGCGCGGGGGACAGAGACCGACGGCGACTACTCCTGGGAGATCGTAACGGTTGATGCCGCAGACTACGCCGGAATCTACACCGATATTGAGCTCGACAATGACGGCAATCCGACCATCATCTACATGGCGGCGCGCATCTATGACGAAGGCAATGCGAGCTGGCACAGCGACCTGAGAATGGCGCACGCGTCCTCGCCAACGCCGGCAGCGGCCTCGGATTTCACAGTCTCCATCGTAGACAGCGGTGAAATTGACCTTGGATGCGCGGGCGTGTGCGCCGATGGAAGCTGTCGCCTCGATACGAACTCGTGCGCGGCCGCAGGTAGCGGCTGTGACCCCGGCTGCAGCGAGACGCAGGCCTGCTTCGACAATGGCGACGGAACGTCGTCATGTGCGGAGACAGAGGCGCTGCCCGGCTCGTTCGTTCGCCTGCCGGGCCTCGGCCTCTTCGGCGACCTGGAGTTCTTCCCGAACGGAGACTTTGGCATTGCGTACTACGACGAGGTGAACGGCAACCTGCTGTACACCACCGGCAGTCTCTCTGATCCGGCAGCGACGACACCTGAAGTCATCGACGGCCAGGCTGACGACGGCGGAAACACCGTGGATACCGGTGATGTCGGCCGCTTCGCAGACCTCTTCATTCTCGCTGACGAGACTCCTATGATCGCGTACTTCGACGCATCCGTCGCCGGTCTGCGGGTCGCGAACCTGTCGAGCGACGAAGTGACTCTGCTCGACGACGGGATCCGCATCGTGGGTGACAACGTCACGCGCGCGCGGGTTGGCCTGGACCCGGGCCTCGCAGAGCAGGGTGATACTGTGTACCTCGTGTACCAGGACGCGACGCAGCAGGACCTTGTTGAGGCTTCGTGGAGCAGCGCGTCCGGCTGGACGGTCACGGGAACGACGATCGCAGGCAACGAGGACCCCTACGCCGGCGCGTTCGGATTCTACGCCGGCCACGCAATCTCGGCGTCAGGACGCTTCGTCGCGACGCACCGCATCGAGCTTCGAACCGGTACGTTCCGAGACGTACAGGTTATCGCCCGATAACTTCGGCGCGACGCCGGCTGTGGTTTCACGGCCATCTATGTCTGCTCGATGGCCGGTGCCCGAAGCATGCTGCCCGATGCCTGCTTCGGTGCTCGGGATCGGCGTCCCGCTCCTGTGCGCGCTGATCCTGCGGAGGCTGCGAGTGACCTCACAATCGCTACAGCGGGCATGCGCTGTCACGGTCGCGACGTGCCTCCGCAGCGAGAGCCCTCGCACCGCCTCGTCTCAAACCTCGGGACACGCCGAGAGCATGCGGGCCGGCCGCACGGGGCGGGATACCCCGGGC
>JAUICO010000179.1 GCA_030427825.1 bacterium
GCTGAAACCGCCCCCAAGTCCGTCCGTGATGATTGGAGCCTGATTTCCGATGAATATCGCTCCCGATATGTTTACGTCGGTCCCCTGACTCACGACGATCGCGTCGTCGCAGAACGCGATCCGGTTAGCTCCGGTGCCACCCGTGAAGTCTGCACAGGAACCTGCGGTCCCCGTGTCCGGTCCAATGCAAACATCTTGAGAATTCGCGACGACGATTCCGTCTGCATCACAGAAGTCTTCGACGCCGTTCTTGTCCGTGCCAACGAAAGTGTCTCTGATCGTGGCATTCGCGACACTGTCGAGCAGGATCTCGTTCTGTGTGTGGTTTCCCACGTTCACGTTGCAGTTCGCGTTTTCATGTCCGATCCGGAGATCGTTCGACGCGTCGGCGACGATTCCGGAGTTGGCTCTGACCCCGGTGAACGCGATCTCATCTTCGTGTCCGATCAACGCGTTCGGAATCTCAACGCCGCTCACGGGTCGCACGATGATATCCGAGATCGTGTTTCCGCCCAGATAGTTGGCGGAGTTGGGGGAGCACACGTCGCAGGTGTTGCCCCCACCGAGTTCCGAACCGATGCACACATCGTTGCATTCAACCGAGATCCCGAATGTCTGTGAGCCCAGCCCGGTGGAGCCGAAGGGGCCGAGGCCGATGTAGTTGCCGAGTATCTCGTGGCGACCGCTTGTTCCGACTGCGTGCACGCCATATTGTGTGTTCTGAGAAATTACGTTGCGATCGGCGATCGCAGGTCCACCCACGCGGACTGCGCCGCCAGTGAGACGGACGCCGGATTCGCTGTTGCCCAGGCCGGTGGTTCCGTCTGGGGCGATGCCGATGAAGTTGCCCGCGATCTTATTGCCGGTGCCGTCACCGACCACACCAAAGCGGAAGCTGCCAATAACGTTGCCCGTAGCGTTCGCGCCGTTGTAGCCAACCGTTGTGTTGGTGCAGGTTGCGCTGAGAGAGACGCCGGATGCGACGGTACTCGAGCTGGTCGACACCCAGCTGCTGCCGTTGAAGGTCACGCCGATCTGATTGCCGGAGATCGTCGCTCCGGTTGTGCCCTCGCAGCTGACGGCGGTGGCCGCGTGCGCGAAGCGATTCGGCGCGTACGCGTTGCCGTCGGTACTTTCTCCGATCCAGTGTCCGGTTCCCGTGTTCAGAAGACGAACGCGGCTACCGCCGCTGGAGGTGTCCACGGCGAAGTTTCTGTCGATTGCGAACCAGTTGTCAGCGACCACCCAGTCTGTGGACCCGGCACCGATAATCACAGACTCCCAGACACCGATGAAGACGTTTCCTTCGCCGGCGCTGCCGCCGATTCGTACTCGAGCGCCACCGGGCGACGAGGTAAATACGCCTTCTTTGAGGGACTCTACACCCTGCCCGAAGCCGACGGAGCCGAAGCGCGATCGAGTTACGACCACGTCGGACGCGCGGACATCAATTCCGCGGCCGGTCGCCAGGGAGTTTCCAACAAAGGTCAGGCCATTGACGACAGAGCTCTCGGAGCCGGCGCCGAAAAAGAGGCCCTTATTCACGCCGGAGATGTCGAGGACAACGGAAGGGATCCCGTTGACCCCATCGTAATCCGGCTCGACAACGCCGGCGAAAATGGTCTCGTCGGTGATGTTTGGATAGTCCGTTGCGGGTGTGATGCGATGCGGAAGGACGCCGTCGATGGCGAAGCAGATCCGGTCGAGGCCTGCCTGGGCGTTGGCTTCCTGAATGGCAGCGCGCAGGGTGCAGTCACCGGTGCCGTTGTCGCAGGTCCCATCGATGACCGAATCGCCGGCGTCATCGGTGCTGTCGACGACATAGTCGCAACAGTTACCGTTGGGGCAGACCGTGCACGGGCTTCCCGGCTCAAGACAGTCGTGTGTACCTTCAAGCTGGCAGAAATCGTCGCAGCCATCGCCGACCGCCGTCCCGCCATCATCACACTGCTCGGCGCCCTCGACCGCACCATCCCCGCAGACGGCCGACTGGACCAGCGCCGCGTTCGAAAACTCGGAGGTGTTTCCGGATGCGTCGGTTGCGGTGGCTATGATGCAGTCGACGCCGCCCGTCACCGGCACTCCACCTACGGTGAACGAGAAGCGCTGGGCGTCGTTATCAGAGCCAACGTCGATGACATTTGTGTACGCGCCCGCGCCCGGGTCGTCGTCAGACCCACCACCTTCGTCGAAGGTGAAGACGTATGACTTGCCTTCGCGCGTACTGTTGTCGCAGGCGTTCGAGACGAAAAACTCCACGGTGGCGCCGGCGTCGACGCTCCCGGTGACTGTCAGATCAAGGCCTGAAATCTGGGCTGCCTCGATACGCGGGAAGTTCAGGACCGTGTTGCCACCCGTGTCGGAGTCCGTAGCGTCGTTCAGGGTCAGACCGTTAGAACCTTCAAGATCGATTCCGACGGCGCCGTTGTCGTACGTGTCGTTCTCGCTGATGGTGGTGGTCTCAGCGTTGTTCCAGACACGGACACCTTCGCCGCCGTTATCGCGGAGCGTGTTGTCTACGATGGCGTTGCCACTGGTTCCCGGGTCCTTCACCTCGACACCGGCGTTCGTGTTGCCCGCGATGATGTTGCCGTGGCCGACGCGACCGATCTCATTGTCGTCGGCGCCACTCTCAAAACCGGGTGATGCGCTCGCGATGACCACGCCGATCGGGTTTGGGAGCGGCGTGCTGCCGTCCGGCGCCACACCGATCATGTTTCGCAGCGCGACATTTCCGCTTGTATTGTCACCGAAGATCGCGATGCCGCGGTTGGTGTTGCCTGAGATTACATTTCCGCTGCCTGCCACCTCGAGACCGATCATGTTGCCGCTCGCGGTGGAGCTCGCTTCGCTGATTCCCACGCCGGTACCGTTTCCCAGACCGGCGCTGCCGGTGGAGTCCGTACCGATGAAGTTTCCGACGACATAGTTGCTGGATACGTTCGAGAGCCAGATGCCGTAGGTGCCGGCGCCGACAATCGTGTTCGCGGTGATCGACGTGCACTCATCGGGTCCTGCGATCGGGTTGTAGAGACCACCGATGCAGTTTTCTGTTGCCGTGTTCTGGACGTAGACGCCAAAGCTGCTCGCCTGCGCCGTACCGCCGGACCGTTTCCCAATAAGGTTCCCGAGCACACTGTTCGTGGATCCGGTTATCGAGACGCCGGTGCCGGAGCTCAGGATTCGATTTTCGTCCGTGAGATCCGGTCCACCGATAACGTTGTTGTCGCCCGCGATTGTGACGCCTGTACCACCGGTCCGGGCGGTGTCACCATCGGTGAGAACATTGATGAAGTTGCCCCGCACCACGTTGTCATCGCCGAGCAGGCGCACCTGAATCCCGGAGTTTGCCGCGATTACATTGTTCTCGACGACTGCTCGCGCGTTCGTAGAGCCTACCTGGACCCCATCGCCACCGTTGCCCGCCGCGCTGCCATCAGGAAGAACGCCGATATAGTTGTCGGCCACGATGACGTCGTCGCTCCCAACAAGAACGCCGACACTGGCAAAGTTCACGATCGACAGGCCGGAGATTTCGACGTCTGCATCGGAGCAGCATGTGGTGGCCCCAAGGCGGAATCCGGATACGCCGCCTGAGTTCGTTCCATCGATAACAATTTCGGGCGGCCCATAGTCGTAGTGGTCGCTGGACCGACCATCGATGATCACGGGATTCGTGATATCCGGGAGCTCCGTTCCGGTGTCGACAGTGTGGGGCCCGGCGCCGGGGATGTCGAAGCAGATGCGCTCTCTGTCCGGGTTGGCATTCGTTTCCTGTATCGCTGCGAAAAGCGTGCATGCCAGGGCGCCGTCCAGGCAGACGCCGTCCCCCGCCGAGAGGTCGGTAGAGCCGGAGCCGTTGCTCACGTAGTGGTCGCAGCCGCAAAGTCCGCTCGGGCAGGTGTTCAGGTAGATGGCGCTGCCCGCGAGATCGCTTGAGACATACACACCCATGGTTGGGTTGTAGGCCACACCATTGTAGCCGGCAGCGAAGGAGGTGTTGCCGTCGAATCCGATCTTCGCTTCGCGCACGGTCGTGCACGCCGCATTCTGGCATTCATACACCCGGCGCTCCCCGTTCACCGTGCCGACCACCACCGGGAATCCGTTGTCGCCCTCGGCGATCTGCATGTCGCGGCTTGATGTCGCGGTTCCAAGGACAGGGAAGGTCGAGTTTCCGCTTCCGCTGCATAGCTGGCCACTGCAAAGCTCAAGGTAGGGGCTGCCGAGCAGTCCGTTGACCATGGTGAAGTTGCCGTTGATGAACGCGGCCGCCTTGTCGCCGATGAGGTTCGACGCAACGACAGCGAGCCCGTCTCGCGCTACGCGCTCCGTGGTGCTCGCGCAGCTGGTGGTGCTCGAACATTGGCGCACATTGTAGGTCAGCAGGCCGCTGTTGCTCGCGTCGGCGACATAGATCCAGGGCCGCCCGGAGCCATCGTGCGTCAGCGAAATCGCGCCGGTGTCGGCGGTAGCATTCATAGTCGGCCCTATCGTGGAAACCGCATAGCCGTCGCAAAAATCGTTGAGACACACCGCAAACCTTGCTTCGGTCTCGACAATGTAGGCGACGTTCGTGACGTTGGTCGCCGGGTTCAGCGCGATCGACGGGGCGGCCGTGGGGAGCTGCCCGGTCCAGGTGTCGATCGCCGTAGGTCCCTGGCGCGACGAACAATTGTCGTTGTCGCAGTCCAGCACCATGAGCGAGACGATCCCCGATGAGGTGTTTCGCTTGTAAAAGGCAACCTGCGGAAACCCGTCCGCGTCGACAGTGATCGACGTCGCGCCCAACACCTCGTTGCCGGCCGGAGCGACCCGCGCCCCGCTCGTATAGGAATCAGAACAGCGGGCTCCGGGCACTCCGCTATCGGTACAGTGCGCTACAGAGACGTTTCCGGCGAAGTTGAGGTAGGACCAGTACAGCCCTGCAGGATCACCGTCGTCGACGGCAAATGAGAGACCCGTGGCAGAGAGTGACTCGACCTGCTTGAACCAGCCGCCGGTCGCTTCCGCGGGCTGTGCGTTACTCATCAACGCGATCAGGCCGACGACCACTGTCGCAAGAAGCCGGGCCGCGCTCCGCGTCAGGAATAACACCGCGCCGCCCTTCGTTCCTTCTTTCATCGGACTCTCTCCCGATTGCTGCGCAGCTCTACGACTACGCGTCACACTGATGGCTGCCGCACGCAGCGCCGGCCTACTTGCACGGCGAGCTGCGTTGCATAAACGCGGGACCGCGAGGCCATTGGTGGCGGCGTCGGAATCAGCCCTGCATTAAAGGTATGCTGGGAGAGTATGACAGCTCTCACAGAATATTCCTCCTTCAATCCTGCCCAAGTCCATCCGCCGCGTAAATACCGGTGAAACGCATT
>JAUICO010000042.1 GCA_030427825.1 bacterium
TCGCACCTTCAACCTTGACCTGAAATTCGCGCAATCCATTCTTCGTTTCTTTCGCGAGCGTGACGAAGAGTGTTTCCTTCACTTCGAGATGGTTCCGGATCGAATGCCGGACGCCCTGATCGAAGAACTCGCACACTTCTCTGACGGAATGGTGCAGCTGGAGGTCGGGATCCAGACCTTCCATGGCCCAAGCGCGGCCGCGGTTCAGCGACGAACAAAGCTGGATGTTGCTCTCGCCAACATGCAGCGGCTCAGAAACGAGACGGGGGTACACATTCACGCAGATTTGATTGCCGGCCTTCCCTACGAGAGCGTGCAGACATTCGCCGTGGGATTCGATCGACTTTTTGCCGCCAATCCACACGAGATTCAACTGGGGATCCTGAAGCGCCTGCGAGGCTTCCCCCTGGCACAGCACGAAGAGGCGCAGGGAATGCGCTTCTCACGAGAAGCACCGTACGAAGTCCTTTCGACGCCAACGATGAGCTTTTCCGAACTGGTCGCGATGCGACGGACCGCACGGTACTACGATCTCATCGTGAACCAGGGACGCTTTCCCCGGTCCTCTAAGGCGCTGTGTGCGGCATATGCAGCGGACGGTGGTGTCTTCAACGGCCTGCTGGCGCTCAGCGCGGCGCTCCACGAACGTTTCGGACGAGCACACGGGATCGCATTCGTTCAGCTCGCCGAAGCTCTCCGCGACGCGATGGACGATGCCGGAATCGAAGATGCAAACAAGTTGATCGAAGAGGATTTCACGGAGGACGGCCGTCGGCGCCCGCCCCCCTTTCTGACCGGCGTCGTGCCTCGAAGTGAACGGAAGCGGGCACGCATGCAGCGCCAGCAGCGGCATCTGCGTTCATAGATCGGCGCGCAATGGAGCCAGGCCGTCACAGCTGTTGCAGCCTGAAACTGCGCGGGCGCCGAGCGACAGGCCGGTGTCGCCTCTATCGGGGGGCCTTCGACGTGCGAATCGCGCTGTATCGGGTGTTTTGCACTTTGCGCGGAACCGAAGACGTGCTTCCCTTGTCGGGTGAAAAGGAAGCACGAACCGACATCCGCAGAGGGTCCGCTGCACTTCGGACCGGATTACGAGGAAGCAGTCGTCCTGTCTGACGGCGGCGAGCTTGTCTTTCGCCTGATCCACCCAGAAGACAAAGACCTGCTCCTGGACGGGCTTTCCCGCCTCTCGGTGGAGTCCAGGTTTGCACGATTTCTAAGTGCACGGGCGTCGCTGTCGCCGAGTATCCTCGCGTACCTAACCGAGGTCGATCAGCACACACACTTTGCGCTGGTGGCCGGGGAACGCCTGGAGGACGGTTCCTCAAGAGGGCTCGGCGTAGCCAGGTACGTGTGCGAACCGGAGGATCCGAGCACCGCCGAAGCGGCGATTGCAGTCGCCGACGAGGCACACGGTCGCGGGGTCGGCGGCATGCTATTTCGACGGCTGGTGGCGGCGGCGCGGGAGCGCGGCGTTACTACCTTCACGATGGATGTTCTCCCGGGCAACGAGAAGATGTTGAGGCTGCTGCGCGCAATGTTTCCCGACGGCAGCGCCGAGCTTCGCAACGATGGCGGCGTTGAGGTTCTGTCGATTCGATGCCCGCTACCCGAGGTGAGCCCGGACAACCTGAACCACGCGGATATGGGCAGGCTGTACCAGGTCTTCAAGCACGCTGCCGAGGAGCTGATCCATGTCGTGCGGCGCGCGAGAGACATTCCTCTGCCCTCCGTATTGAAGCGCGGATCCCAGGCAGACCGAGCAGCGTCGGAGGCGGCAGCAGAACCGCAGACCTGACGACGGCCGCACAGCCCGCTGTGCTCAATAGACGCAATGGTCTATGAACATTGCCCAGTGACTGGAAGCAGCCCCTCACCGTGATTCGTGTCGCCGGGCCGGCGGCCGCTCGCCGTGAGTCAGCCTGGCGAGGCATCTGATATGCGCCGACGAATTTTGATCGCAATCGCGCTGATTCTCCTCGCGGTGGCCCTCTTCTCGTTTCCGTCGGCGCAGTCTGTCGCCGCCGGCGTCGCTCTCTTCCTGTTCGGAATGAAGGGTCTTGAGGACGGGTTTTCGGGCTTTGGTGGCGGCGCGCTGGAGCGCGCGCTCGAGCGCGCGACTGCATCAAAGGCGCGGGCTTTCGGTTTCGGAGTGGCGTCGACGGCCGTCATGCAGTCGAGCTCCCTGGTGACCGTCATCACGATCTCCTTTCTCTCGGCAGGCCTGATGTCGCTTGCGAGCGGCATCCTCGTCATTTTCGGAGCCAATCTCGGCACAACCACCGGCGCATGGCTGATGGCTGCGTTCGGGATGAAGGCAAACCTGTCTGCGGCCGCCATGCCACTGCTGGTCTTCGGTGGAATCTTCTCGATGCAGCGAAAGCAGACGGTACACGCCATCGGTAGCATCTGCGCCGGCATCGGATTTCTCTTCCTCGGCATCCACTTCATGAAGGAGGGGTTCTCAGAGGTCTCGGAGTCGGTGGATCTGACCGCGCTCGCGCTGCCCGGAATCGCCGGTCTGGTCGTCTTTACACTCGTAGGCGCGTTCATGACGATCGTCATGCAGTCGAGTCACGCCACCCTGATGCTGACAATCGCCGCGTTGTCCACCGGTCAGGTAACCTACGGAAACGCTCTCGCGCTGACGATCGGCGCAAACATCGGCACGACGATTTCTGCGGTTATCGGCGCCGCCGGGTCGAATGCGCGGGGGCGCCGTCTCGCGGCTGCACACGTGGTGTTCAATGTCGTGACCGGCGTATTGGCGCTGGCGCTCATTGTTCCGTTGGGCGCGCTCGTCGACCTGACCGGCGACGCGCTGGGTATCGGAGCCGAGAACTGGACGATGAAGCTGGCTGTCTTCCACAGCTACTTCAACATTCTGGGGGTGGTCGTCATGTGGCCTTTCGTATCCAAACTGGTCGTGTGGCTCGAGCGCGCATTTCGCGATAAGGACGACGCCGCACACAGTGTCTGGCTCAACGACGCTGCGCTGCGCCACCCGGGAGCGGCGGTTGAGGCGATGCTGCGAGAGGCGGACCACCTCCTGGACAACGCCTTTGAGGTGCTTGTGCACTCCGTGGGGATTCATCGGTCTGACGTGCTCTCGTCACTCTCGTTGGACGAGCTTGTCTCCCGGCCTCAGGCGCCCTTTGAGCCCGACGTGCTGGCGGCGTACCAGCGCCGCGTAAAGCACATCTACTCAGAGTTGTTTGAGTTCGCTACCGAGGCGCATTCCTCGCTGTCGCGGAGTCAACAAGCACGTGCAAACGGCGTTCGTGTCGCCAGCCGACGAATCGCGGTCGCAGTGCGGGCCGTAACATTGATGGTGCCGAACCTGCTACGCTATGGCCGTGGTACGCCGCCCGAAGCGTTCCAGATCTACCAGCAGCTGCGCCGCCAGATCGCCA
Source organism: bacterium (assembly GCA_030427825.1). Taxonomy (GTDB): domain Bacteria; phylum Myxococcota_A; class Bradymonadia; order REDH01; family REDH01; genus JAUICO01. The sequence goes on from JAUICO010000042.1 coordinate 3,414, forward strand.
GTGCTTTTCGCGCCGTGTACCGAGCCAGGGCGGCCGACTCGGTGAACGAGGGAGCGGCGATTGTGGAGCTGCTGCGTCGCGAGGTGGCGACCACAGACGCCGATGTGAACCGACGACTTGATGAGCTGGTGCGCTCACGCTCAATCGCCGCGACCGTCGCGACGAGTATCATGAACGACAGCGGCCACGTGTTTGACATCGCCACCGCCCTCGCCGACGCCGCGGAGGCGCTATACGTCGTGCATGAAGCGGGAGCTGAGGACCTCGCTGAGCGCGCCAGAGACGAGCAGATCCCGATGCACACGGGAGAGATTCGCAACACCTACGATGAGCTGCGTAAGACCGGGCGCCTCCAGGCTATCGGTGACATTCGTCTGACCGGACAATATGAGCGGGTCAACATGGACCGCGAAGAACGCGCCAAACGAAGAGCCGAGCCAAAGGGAAGGGACCGGAGCTGAACGTCATGCCTCCGAGCGACTCTGTTGCGCGCAGCCCGGCCCCGGCATGTCCCCGGCCCCAGCATGTCCCCGGCACTCGATGGTCCCTGACGGTCCGGGGATGCGGTCACTCCAATACACGCACCGAGTCTCCTACGATCTCGAGCCCCTGGCCCGGCCCGCCGTAGTACTCGGCGATACCCACATCAACGCGCCAGACCCGCCCGTTGCAGCCACTGTTCACACCGAGCTCGTACTGCACCGTGTGGCCGACGATCATCCGCTTTGCGTTCAGTGACTCGAGCGCCTCTGCCAACAGCTCGCAGTCATCAGCGTCCACCATGTCATCAGAGAAGTGACGCGACCAGATGGCGCTGTCTTCACCTTCGGTGATCGCCGGCCTGGTGCGTTCGCCTCTCATCCACGCCTGTGTCTCGGCGTTCAGCCGCTCGAGCCCGTATTCAACCAGGTGTGGAAGCGCGCCGCCGTGAACAAACACATTGTCGCCGATCTGGACGATCGTATTGTGCCCCGCGAGCAGGCGCGCGTAGGGGCCGCCGGGTCTGAAAGCAGCTACCCTTCCTCGCTGGTATTCTTCATATTGTTGAAGCAGCGGGTCGCCCGGGTCGTAGGGCGTATCCGCGAAGTCCAGCCACCCGCCCTCGGTCACGTATCGGAAGTCGAAATCCACATTCATCAGCTCGTGGTTTCCGTGCAGCACGTACACAGCACCGCCGGCGGCGTGCGCTTCATCGGCCAACACCTCCAGCCAGTCGAGAATCGCCTGCTCTTCGTCTCCGCGATCGAGCTGGTCACCCACCTGGACAAATGACGCCGTGCCCGCAGCCCAGTGCAGGTTCCGATCGATGACGCCGATATCCAGGAGAGTCTCCTGCATCGCGTTCATGTCGCCGTGAACGTCGCCAATCGCCACGATGCGGCCGACCGCCGGATTGAAGGTCGGTGGTGGGATCGTGCGTGTGTCCGAACTTTCCGCTGCGTCGTCGCCAAGAAGGACGTCGCGCGTGTGTGTGTTGCTACCGCTGTCAGCTGTGTCCGTCGCGCTTTCGCTACAAGCGGTCAGGGACAGCGCAAGCACCAGGAATAGCGGGTTCTTCATCGGGGCTTCTCATCGAATGCAGGTGAGTGGCTCTACTCCACACGAGCGGGTACCGACAACGTACACGGTCACTGCCGGCGGCCACACCGTTGCGTTGTGTCCCCCTTCCGTGCGATTGTGAGGGCCGGCGCAGCGACTACCCGGCACGTGAGGCTCCATGGACCCATGTCTCCCGCAGAATGACCCCAATTCTGAAGCACGCGCCCGTCAGATTGCCACTGATGGTCGCCGCTACGAATGGGACCACAGCTGGCCACCCGGCGTCGGCACGCCTACCGCGACGAACAAGGCGGACCACTTCTCGATCCCGTATATCCTGCGCGTGCAGGCGCTCAACATGGAGATCGTCGCCAACCACCGGCGCATGGACGTCGAGTTGGAACGCGCCGGCGATTTCACTGCCAATCACGACGAGATCGAAGATTCGAAGTCCGCGTGACCTGATCGCAGCGTTCTTCGCCCCGGCAGACTCTTTCTCCAAAGTCGCCAGCCGGGAGTGGCCGACAGATCCTGCCGACTACCTCGAGATCTTTCAGGCGATCGCCAAACCGCCGATCCTTGAACATCTTGAGGCGCGCCCCGAAGACGATGACCTGATCTTCGCCTGGCAGCGAATCGCGGGCGTGAACCCCATGATGGTTCACCAGGCGACGCAACTGCCGCCGCACTTCCCCGTCACCGAGGCCATGGCCGCAGCCGGCCTGTCGGCGGGCGATACCCTCGCGGCGGCATTGGACGAAGGCCGCGCGCTTCTCGCAGATTATGCACTTCTCGACGGTGTGAAGAACGGAGTCAATGCAGGGCGCAGCAAGTGGTGCCCGGCACCACTTGCCCTCTTTGTCATGGATCCCGAGGGCCGGGAACAACGACAGCTTCGACCGATCGCGATCCAGGTAATGCAGGCACCGAGCGCTGAGAACTGTGTTTGGACGCCCGCCCACGGGTGGCGATGGAAGATGGCGAAACTTGCCGTTCAGGTCGCTGACGGTGTCTCCCATGAAGCCGTCTTCCACCTCGGGGAAACGCATCTGGTCGTCGGCGTCGCTGTGACCGCGATGTTCAACAACCTGGCCGGGAATCATCCTCTGCGCCTTCTTCTTGAACCACACAGCGAGTTTACTCTGTCGATCAATGAATCTGCGAAGACTTCGCTGATCGCACCGGGTGGCATCGTCGACCGTGTCACTGCGCCGGCGATTGAAACGACCGTAGCGGCGGTGGCGTCATCTGTTACCGGTTTCGATTTTGCTGCGAAGCTGCAGCCGCGCGCCCTCGACGCCCGCGGACTGATGGATCGAAGCGCGCTTCCGGACCTTCCCTATCGTGACGACAGCATCGAAGTGTGGGAGGTCATACGTCGCTTTGTGGGCGCGTACATCGCCCTCTACTACAGGTGCGACGCCGACGTAGCGGACGACTACGAGCTCGCCGCCTGGTTCGCAGAGATTCGCGATCCTTCGCGGGGGAACATGGTAAATGCCGGCGATCCGAAGACCGTAGAAGGACTCTCGGACTGGGTCGCAACGCTGATATTCACCGCGACCGCGCAGCACGCGGTGGTGAACTTCGGCCAATGCCCATTCATGTCGCCCCAGACCGTGATGCCCGGCGCCCTTTGGGCCCCGCCGGTCAGCGCCTCAACGCCGGACACCATGGAAGCATGGGCGGCGATGTTGCCACCGTGGGACGCCGGTGTGCTCTCTGCCGACACCGTCTATCAGTTGTCCGGTATTCGGGAGAACATTCTCGGGCACTACGGTCTCTTCGAGTTTCACAGCCGCGAAGCGTCGCAGCTGGCACGCACGTTCAAGAGTGAGCTCAAGGAGCTCGACCACCGCATCGCGGAACGCGACGCGCAGCGTCTGCTGACGTTCCCCTTCCTTCGACCTTCGTTGATTCCAAACAGCATCCACATTTGAGGTTCAATGTCGCACCCTCACAGCCCGTGCCTGCCGCAGAACGACCCCTTCCAGGATGCTCGATTGAAGGCTCTCGGAAAAGCACGGGATCAATATGTGTTTGATCGCAGCTATCGAGACATTGCGATCTCTGAAAAACTTGCCGAAGGCGAGGGGTTCTCGGCAGGCTACATTGCGATGACCGCCGGGATCGAGGCAAAGAAGCTGCAGAACCGTACGTCGATCGGACTGCATCTGCCGGCGGACACGAACGACGACGGACGCACGGGCTTCAGCGAGCGAGCCGCCTTCCTGCACGCCGCGCTCTCGTCAGAGCTGCCGGATCGCAGAGTCGACACACTCAGCGAGTACCGCGCGCTCTACCCCGCTTTTGGGTTGCCGGCCTCAGAGTCGCGCTATGCGAAGGACTGGTGGTTTGCCTACCAACACTTTGCCGGCAGCTCACCGGTCACCGTCCGGGTCGCGACCGAAATCCCCGACAACTTTCCGCTGACGGACAGCCACCTTCGCGCCGCAACCGGCGACAATGACACATTGGGTGCAGCTCTCGCCGAAGGGCGCCTCTTCCTGTGCGACTACAAGATTCTCGATGGGCTGAGCTGCGGTGTATTCAAAGGACGACAGAAGTACTTATGGGCGCCTATCCTGGCGCTGGCCATGCGTGCGGGCGCCGCCGGCCCCTCAGACGGCCTCGTCGTCGTCGGCATCCAGTGCAACCAACGCCCGAGCGAGGACAACCCAATCTGGACACCATCCGCCGGCGTCGCATGGGACATGGCCAGGACCTGTGTTCAGACCGCAGACTGCCATATCGGAGAGATCGAAAACCACACAGGATTGTGCCACCTGGTCGCTGAATCCGTGCTGTTGGCTTCACACCGAGAGCTGGCGCCGAATCATCCGCTCATGGTGCTGCTCAAGCCTCACTTTGCGTTTACTCAGAACACAAACCAGGTGATGCGCCGGGACTTCATCGCGCCCACCGGCTTCATGGTCGAGTACCAGTCACCGACCGACGATTCGGCCTTCGAGCTGGTCCACCGCACGCTGTCGAACTTTGACTTCGGCGCCTCTGACCTGGAGGCGCACCTTGCTGCGCGCGGGATGGACGACCCGGAGCGAATGCCATGGTATCCACTCCGCGACGACGGCCTGCCCGTGATGCGAGCGATTCGTAACTGGGTCGAATCGTATCTTGAGGTGTATTACCCAAATGACGCGTTGGTGGGTGCGGACACCGAGGTCAGGCGATGGCTCGCCGCGATCGGCGACCCGAATCAGGGCGGCCTGCGAGGTGTGCCGCGGGTGCAGACTCGGTCCGAGCTTGCACGCATCGTCGCCGCAATCATCTGGCGTGTTACGGCATTTCACTCGACGATAAACTACACGGGGTGGGAGTTCCGCGGCTGGGTTCCCAACTATCCTACCGCGGCGTTCGGACCGGGCCCCAGTCCCGGCACCGCCCACACAGAAGCCGACCTGCTCGCCATGTTTCCCCCGCTCGATGTCACCATCGGCGTTCAGGAGGTCATGTATCAACTGGGCCACGCGCGCTACAATCGCCTGGGCGACTATGGCCGCCGTGATTTCACGGATGCTCGCGTTGTTGGCGCCAAAGAGGCGTTCAGATCTGAGCTTGCTGAGGTCGCGACGGCGACAGACGCTCGCAACCGTACACGCCCCGTTCCATATAATTATCTGCACCCCGACAACATCCCGGCCAGTATCCATGTTTGAACACGGGTCGGCCGGGTGAACTCTACCGCTTCATGATTACGATTCCCGGATACGACGTCGGACAGACGCTCCAACACGGGCGCACTGTGGTTATTCGTGCGCAGCGATCGGCTGACGGTCGCGCGGTCATTGTGAAGCAGCTGACCAGCGTGCTGCCCGAGCCGACCGAGATTGTCGCACTGCGCCGAGAGTTCGACATTCAGAGACTTGCCGCGGGGCCCACGGTCGTTGAACTGGTCGACTTCGAGGTTCGCGAGGGCGTCGCCCGCCTCGTCATGCACGATGATGGGGGTCGGTCGCTGCGGGAATGTATGGGCGACGGTGATATGGGGCTCGCACGTACCCTTGAGCTCGGTTCACGACTGGCGAGAGCGCTGGCGGACCTCCACAGTCGCCGCATTGTTCACAAGGATCTCAACCCATCAAACGTCATCGTCCTGCCGGACCGGTCGATCAAACTGATCGACTTTGGCCTGGCCAGCGTGGTGCCGCGCGAATACGCTGAACGCCTGCTGCCCTCGGGTTTTGCCGGCACACTCGCGTATGCCGCACCGGAACAGACCGGTCGTACCAACCGGCCCATCGACGCCCGCTCAGACCTCTACGCGCTCGGTGTTACGCTCTACGAATTGCTTGCCGGACGGGTCCCCTTCGAAGCCACCGACCCGCTCGGATTGCTTCATGCACACATCGCCCTTACTCCGCCGCCGCTCTCAGAGTCGGCCCCACGCACGCCGGCACCCGTTGTCGCGCTCGTACACCGGCTACTCGAAAAGGCGCCCGATGATCGCTACCAGACAGCGCTCGGGGTCGCCCGCGATTTGGAGGCCTGCGCTCAACAGCTGCGGGACAACGGCGAAATCACAGAGCTCGATGTAGGTGCGGCTGACCGCAGCTCGACGCTGAATCTGTCCACACGCATCATCGGACGAGAGAAAGAGATCGGTGTGGTATCGGATGCCTGTCGCCGAATCTGCGCGGGCGGCGCTGAGGTCCTGCTGATCAGCGGAGCACCCGGCGTCGGCAAGAGTGCCCTCGCGAGCGAAGCGGCCGGTGTCCTCAACGCACACCGCGGGAGGCTGATCCGCGGCAAGTCTGATCTGTTGAACCGTAGTGTACCCTTTGCCCCGGTGGTTGAGGCGCTCGGCAACTGGCTCGATCAAATCCTGGGCCTGCCTCAGCATCGCCTGCAGTTGTGGCGCGATCGACTCCACGACGCCCTCGGCGGGAGCGGAGTTGCGGTGCTCGCCGAGGTCCTGGAGCGCCTTGTTGTCGTCATGGGCCCGCAGGAGGCGGCAGAGACGCTGCCGCCACACGAAGCCGAGAATCGCTTTCGATACGTACTGCAAGGGCTGCTGCGTACAATCGCGCAGGCCGAGGCACCCCTGGCGATTCTAATCGACGACCTGCAGTGGGCCGATCGTAGGACGCTGGAGCTCTTTGAGTCCGTAGCTGACGACGCGGCGTCGCACCTTCTGTTGATCGGTACATATCGTGACGTCGCGCCCGAGGAGACGGCCCCTGTACGCGACATGATTGGTCGGCTGAGGGATGATGGAATCCGGCTCTCACATGTGGAAGTCGGCAGCCTCTCAGAAGCTGCGGTCACCACCTTCGTCGAGGAGTCATTGGGCCAGCCGGCCCCGGCCCTCGGTGCAATTATCGCGAAGCGCACCGGCCGAAACATATACTTCGTCCGCCGACTCCTGATGGACCTCGTCGACAGCGACCTGCTCAAGTTTGATGCGCACAGGAACGAGTGGGTTTGGGATGTCGGAGCCGTCGAGGCTGTGCGCGTGACCGAGAACGTCGCCGACCTGCTCGGGGCGCTGGTGGACAGCCTCCCCCTCGAGACCCAGGACACTCTTGAGTACGCTGCTGTCATCGGAAGTCGCTTTGGGCTCAGGGAGCTCGCAGGCGTGCTTCAGTCCGAAGTTCGCGTCGTGCAGTGGTCCCTCGCGGCGGCCGTTGAGCACGACATCATCTGGCCTGTGGGAGAAGGCTACTGGGTAGCTGAAGACACAGGAGACACACCGGGCGAGGAGCCTTCGTTCGAGTTCAACTTTGCACACGATCGTGTGGTTGAGGCGTGTGTGTCGCGCATGAGCGAGCGGCGGCGCGCCGTTGTACGTTTGCGGGTCGGCCGAAGCCTTCGGAATATGCTGACTCCTGAGGCCCCAAGGAAGCTCCTCTTTCAAGTGGTGGGGCACTTGGAAGCCGGCAGCGAACGAATCACTGATGTCGAAGAGCGTCGTGACCTCGCGGGCCTTGCACGACGGGCCGCGAAGTATGCGATGCAGAGCGTTTCGTTCGACATGGCGAATCGCTTCTACGAGATCGCTCTGCGCGATGGTTTCGAGGACGATTGGGAAAACAACCCGGACGCCACCGCGCAGCTTTGGACAGACGCCGCCCGAGCCGCCGCCCTGTGCGCAGATTTGGATGCGATGACAGCGCGTGTGGAGGCGGTACACAAACACACATCCGCACCTCTGCACCGTGCCGGCGCCACCAACGCGGTCGTAGAAGCGATGGCTGCTCAGGGGCGCCCGCGCGAAGCCGTGGATACTGGAAAACGTGCTCTCGTCGGACTTGGTGTCGTCCTACCCGACGAGCCCTCTTCGGCAGACGTTGAAGCGGCTATCGGGCGCATTCTCACCCGAATGGCCGAGATCGGACATGAGCGCCTTCCCAAGCTGCCCGCCTGTACGAATCCCGAAGTCCTGATGGCGCGGCGGCTTCTGGTGACTATCGGAGCGTCCGTATACCTCGCAGAACCCGCGCTCTTTCCACTGGTTGTCACAACCGTTGTCGAGAGCACCCTCGAAGACGGCATCTCGGACGAGTCCGCGCACGGATTCATCCTGCTGGCGATGGTGCTGACCGCTGTAGGCGCGCTCGGTGAAGGGCACCGCATTGGGTTGCTGGCGACCACCCTCCTTGAACACACAAAAACGCGAAGACTGCACACCATGGTTCGCCACGTGTTCAACACACACGTCCGCCCCTTCCACGACCCGGTCAAGCGCTCGCTCGGCCCACTTGGCCGCGTCGTGCAGCTTGGCCTTGAGACCGGCGACATTGAGTACGCGAGCTGGGCCGCTCACAACCGCTCGGTATTCTCCTTCTATGCCGGTTCTCCTCTCGACAACGTGATCGAGACAATGCGTGACGACCGACGCCTGCTTGAGCGAAACAAACAGATGGCCCCGCTCGCCTGCCACCTGCCATTTTACCAACTCGTAACCAACCTTCGCGAACGCGACATTGACGGGCCTGCGATCGATGGAGAGATCGTCGAGCGCGACGCTGCGCTGGCAGCACTTGGTAAGATCGGATTTCGGGGAGCTCTCTTCCTATGGGCCACCGCGCAACTCCAAAGTCATGTGTGGTTTCGGGACTTCGCCGGCGCCCGCACGATCGCAGCAGAGGGGCTGGAGTTCAGCGATGGCGCGTCTGCAACGCTGCACCTGCCAACATTTCACTTCTACGATGCCCTGGCGCATCTTGAAGACCCGACCGGCTCTTCGCTCACGCGCGCAAAAGAAGCACATGAGCGGTTGGTGGCATCCCTGCAGGGTGGCGGAAACGACGACAACGCGCATCGCTTCCGTCTGCTGGATGCGGAGTTTGCCCGCGTTGAAGGAAGAGCAGGCGATGCGCTCTCTGCCTACGAGGACGCCGCCGCTTTGGCAGAGGTCCTCGGGCACTCGGGAGAGGCGGGGCTCTGCTACGAGCGCGCCGCGCGATTCGCGGACACAATTGGTGCGCGGATTTCGACGCGCACGTTCGCCCAACTGGCCGCGTCCGCCTACGATCGCTGGGGCGCCCGCGCGTTGCTCGCCGGTCTGGACGAGCTTGGTGCTGCCGCACACACGGCCCCAATACCGGGAGGCGACGCCCGGGGCGCGGTCACCACCACCAGCACGCACACAAGCGCACACGGGTCGACAGCGGAGCTCGATCTGCAGGGCGTCATGCAGGCCTCACGGACCCTCTCCGGCGAGATGCATCTTGAGCCGCTGATTCGCAGCTTGATGACGCTTCTGGTGCAGTCTGCCGGTGCCACCTGCGCTGTGCTGCTCATGAGTCACACCGAGGGGTTGCGTGTTCGCGCTGTGCACCGGGACCCGGCAGGTACATCCATAGAATGCGGTATCATGCTTGAGGAAGCCACTGCGATACCGCGCTCGATTGTCCGGTACGTTCACCGAAGTAACGATCGGCTGGTGCTGGCGAACGCCGTCGACGACGAGCGTTTTTCCGATGACCCCGCACTCGCTGACGGCCGCGCGCTCAGCGTACTGTGTGTTCCCATCGTGCACCAGGGCCGACAGTGGGGCGTCGCATACCTCGAAAACAATCTGGCAGCGGATGCCTTTGGCCCCCGCCGAGTTGAAGTTGTCGGGCTGCTGGCGCGTCAGGCGGCGATCTCGATCGCAAACGCACAGCTCTTTGAAGAAACGCAGCAGATGGCGGACTCGTTTGCCCGATTCGTACCGCAATCAGCGATGCGAACGCTTGGACGCAGGCGTGTGCGCGATGTGCAACTCGGTGATGCCGTATCACGCGAAATGGCGGTACTGTTTGCGGACATTCGCGGATTCACCGGCATGCTTGAAGCCCGTTCTGCGCACGAAGGGATCAAGCTGTTGAACGCCTTTCTGGGCATCGTCACGCCCGTGATCGCGGCTCACAGCGGATTCGTTGGACAATTCCTGGGCGACGGAATCCTGGCTGTCTTTCCGTCGTCCGCGGAAGACGCCATCGCAGCAGCGATCGCCTATCAACGTGCTGCGCTCGCGGCCGCTGACAAGCTTGGAGTCGACGCTCCGCTGAAGGTCGTCATCGGCATCGACTACGGGCCGATCGTGCTCGGCGCCATCGGCTCGGAGCGCCGGCTCGAAGTTGGAGTTCTCGGCGATACGGTCAACGTCGCCTCTCGCCTTGAGGGACTCGCAAAGACACTCGACGCGCCGATTATTGTGTCGGACAGCTTGCTGGCCGCTATCAAGGACCCGACCGCACTTTCGGTTCGGAGTTTCGGTCGCATGCAGATCTTCGGTCGCCGTGAGCCCGTACGCATTCACGAAATACGATTCACCAGGACGGCGACCGGGAAGCTGCGTGATGTCCCGCTGGAGTTTCAGGTAGCGCTTGCAGCGATGCGTGCGGAGCGCTGGCTTGACGCCGCCACCTCGCTGGAAGCCTGCGTTGCCTTCGACTCCGGCGACTCTGTGTACCGAGCACTCAGCGACGTCGTCAGACGCGCAGGCGAGCGCGGCCCTGGAGAGCTCGTAAAAGGCGGCATTCGCCTCGTCGACTAGGCCACCGTTGAGGCGCTACGTATCGCTGCCGTCGTTTGCGTTGGCGCCCATCGCCTCGGGAAGCGGCTGCCCGGCACGACGGCTCCACGCAGCCTGATAGGTGACCGCGCGGGTATCGAGGAGCCGATCTCCGGCGTTGCGGATGCCCGGCCCGAACCCATCCGGTACGTAGCGTAGCTGTTCCGTGGGCGACGCAACCTGTGTGAGTGTCACGCGACCGAGGGTCTTCTCACTTCTTCCTGGGGGCCACTCTGTGGCCGCGTCGTCGAGCGGGTCGCCGGCTTCAGCGAGTGTGGCAATGAGGTCAAACGCAACAGAGCCCGAAGCCAGTCGTTCGCGGATCTCATCCACCAGGTGATCGGACTGCCACTCTTTGGAGGTGTCTCGCTTGACCATGGACACGCCGTCCACGGGCTCCCAGCGAAGCCGCGCCGCTCGTTCGGGTCCGGTCACGGGACGAAAGTAGAGCGCATGAATGACCCACCACGGTTGCGTGGCAAAGGAGGCCCCAATGTCTCGTTTGGACTTCGCGATGGTTGCTGCAAAGGTTCTCGGGTGTTCCAACGCAAACTTCCCCGTCTTTACAGCACTCGGCCGACCGGAGTCCGTCGGGGTGAGAGCACGAACGAAATCGAGAAAGACGGCACCGTCGTCCGTCGTAAAGGTCGGGGAATCGACCGCGAGCAGATCAAACACGCCGGCGTCGGGTATCGTCATCTTTATCGCGAAACCAAACGAGAACGCCGTCCCGTCAGCCGCGTGCGGACAGCCGTCGCCGTTTGACCAACGCGCGAGGACCTCGTGTGTACCCGGGCTGAACATCGGACTGACGCAAAACTCAGACGCTCCGTCGGCAGCTTCAAATACGCCAGTGGCGTACACGCCCTTGGAGTGCAGCGTGCGCCAGCCTTCAAACGGCCCGCCAAATTGCGCTTCGATCGCTGCGTTCATCTCGACGCCGAATTCGGTGCTATCCGTGCTCTTCTTCTCGCCAAACTTCATCAGGAGTCCTCCGACCGATCGCCACGGCCCGGCCTTTTCGTGCCGGCGGGGGCGCGTTTGATACCGGGAGTAGGACCTTCCGGCGCGGGCACGGTCGTCGCCTCCGTAACGGCTGCCGCGAAGCCGCTGTCGACAAAACGCCGAACGAGATCGGAGGGCGTCGGCTCGCTGCCCATGGCCTGGGGTTGAGACGGGCCGACGGTAGTCACATCATCCGATTGAGACTCGGACCAGCGGCCCGGGGCTCCGCCCGGCCTTGGCGTAAGTACGACCGTTTTTGTTGTCGCTGAACGTGACTCCGCGTCGTCCGGGGTCGTCGCGTCCTGACCGCCTGTCGTGACGTTCAACACCCGCGCCCGTCTCTCGCCGGCTGCGTCGAGAAACTCGACGGCTGCTCGGCAACTTTCAAATCGGTTTGATGGCGACCATCGAGTGCACCTAAGAAGCAGCTCTCCGAGATCCGGCGGCATGTCAGGGAGTGCTCGCGGGTCTTCGTATTCAGGGCTGATGGCGGTACCGAGGGAATCTCGCACCTCGCCGCCGGGCTTGAGGACACCACCGGTAAGCAACTCAACGCAGGTGACGCCCAGCATGAAGAGGTCCGTACGCCCATCCATGTTTTCGCCCTTCTTGTGCTCAGGCGCGGCGTAGCGCGGTGTTCCCGTAAAGGAGTTGGCACCGTTGGCTCGGACGATCTCTGTTTCTTCGCTCGTCTGCGCGACGCCGAAGTCGAGCACCTTCACCTGGCCCCGCAGGTCCAGCAGCAGGTTGCTGGGCTTGATATCACGGTGGACGACGCCCGCGTCGTGGGCGTGCTGCAACGCCAACGCAGTCTGTCGAAAGATCTCCCGTACCTCTTCAGGTGCAAAGCGCCTGCGACGTGAGAGCTGTACCTGGAGGTCGGAGCCGTGGATTAACTCCATCGCGATGAAGAGGGTGGCGTATGCCTCGACCACGCGAAATACGCGAACAATGCCCGGATGTGAGAGCGCCTGGATCGAGCTCGCCTCGATGCGAAAACGCCGTGCGTACTGCCCCCACCAGACCAGCTCGTGTCGTAACATCTTGAGGGCGACCGGCCGGCCGGCCGCATCCTCTGCCTGGAAGACGCGCGCGAAACCGCCGCGACCCAGAGGGCCGATTACGCGGTACTCGTCGACTTCTTCAATGCCGTCACGGCGGGTGAGCCGTTCTCCCACGACACGAGTCAGGAAGCCGGCGACCCCCGGGTGCTCGGTCATCAACTCGCGCAATGAATCAAAGGGCACCGCAAAACAGGTAAGATGCGTCTCGGCGACGACATCCGCCGTGCGCGGCTCCTTCGTAAGCAGGGCCATCTCACCGAAGACATCGCCGGGGCCCATCGTGTCCTCGAAGGGAACCCCGTCCTGAGGCACGATCACCCTGCACTGCCCTTCGACGACAAGGAACATCTCACTTCCCATATCGCCGGTACGCAGCACGAACTCGCCGGGGACGTAGCGCCGCTCCTCAGCGAGCTCTTCCAGCTGCTCCAGGGACTCCGCCGGCAGGTCCCGGAACATCGAGAACTCGGGCAGTGAATTGTGGGTTACCTGATCCATGGCGCCCGTCGAAGGTCGTCAGACTATCGCGTCTGCGGGCTGCGCGGGCAAGCATCGCGCGAGGCCGTCCTGTGGCCGCGACGACTCGAGACACGGCTCGCGGCCTCGCCTGGCGCAAGGTACGGCACCAGCTCGCAGCGCGCGGCCGGCTACAGGTACTGCTTGCGGTTGCTCAGCGCCATTCCCAACTCCGGATGTGCTTCGATCATGAGCGTGTGCGGTGACCCCTCCGGCGCCGGGCGAGCGACGCCGAAGACGCTCACAGCCTCGCCCTGACGAATGACTTCTTCTCGAATGTGCACTCGGCATCCGGGTTCACCGTGGAAGACGACGCCGTCTTCCTCAATCGCCTTTCGGACCCAGCCAACGACGGCACCTCCATCGCCGCGTTCTTCCCGCAGCGAAGCGTCCGAAAAGCGGATTGCGATATCAGCGCAGCGGACGATTGCCGAACCGGTTTCATCGGTGACCACAAACCCGGCTCGACGATTGTCCCACACCGAATGTGTATCACCGGACATGATGTATGACAGATGTATGTCCGACACGATGACAGGCTCGCTACCGATGCGAGCGGTCAACGATTCGCCCTCGATTCGAGTCGCACGTCCGTGAATCTTGACCTGCTCACCGGTTTTCGCGTCGGCGACGTTGGTGGGAGACAGCCCAGCAAGTCGCGTCAACGCACGTCCGCTCTGCCCGAAGATTCCAACGAGCGCCATCACAACCACGAACGCGGCAACTACACCCAGCACAATCCATACGACGCTCACTGTCACTCCTTCAGCCGCGGCAGCCCGTCACACTGGGTCAGCCACGAATGATTGAGAGCTGTGAAGCTCGGGGCGCGACGGATATCGGGCCCTCAATTTGACCTGCGTGGTGCCGGTGTCTCGCAGAGTACGCGGCATTTCGGCGCAATGCGAGAGCACCTGTCGGAGCGGACATCGAATGGAGGCACGTGAGAATCGGAATACCGAACTCACACGTTGTTCTGTGGCCGAGATTTGCGAGGAAGATCGCGGGGGCTGCCTGCACTGTGCGCAACAGCATGCGCCGGGTTGCGATTCTCATCTTCGCCGTTCGCAATTTCACGAACGGAGTCGGCAAAACCGCCATGGAGAATCGAACATGCCAAAGCAAATCAAGTTCGCTGTAACCTTTCTTGCCACTCTCAGCGTCATCGACGTCTTGCTGGCCCTCTTGTCCGACAATCCCGCGCCGTTACTCGTCGAAGCCGGTCTGCGAGTCGTACTGGCCTTCGGACTGCTGGCTCGTTTCAACGCAGCGCGCATTTGGGGGTACGCCCTCGCTTTCATTGGAGCTGGAGGCGCCTTGTTCGGGCTCCTCGGCGGACTCGCTATCGGCGCTGGGGCGGCGTTCGCCGGCTTGTCACTGATCTCGGTGTTGCTCGCCTGCGCATTCCTGGCTTGCATGGGCTCCGAAGAAGCAAAACGGTGGTGCCACAGACCACTGATAAGGGCCCGCTGGCAGAGCGCCTGACAATCCGGGGCGCCTGCACCCAGGTGCGCTGCTAAGCTTCCAACCACGCAGAAAACCCCGCAACTCTGAGAGTTGCGGGGCTTCCTTCCTAGCGGAGTGGACGGGACTCGAACCCGCGGCCTCCGGCGTGACAGGCCGGCGTTATAACCAACTTAACTACCACTCCATCCCCTTAGGGAGGGGAGCTTATAGCGCCGGGATTCGGGGTGCGTCAAGCGGATTGAGCCCTCGAATCCGCAAAATCAGCCTTCTGCACCGAGGGACACGTCCTGCGGCAATCCGTGGGCGGGAACCCAGCTCACGTCCGACTGCTTCGGCGGCAGCTCGACCGGCTTCCCGTCATAGCGAAGGCGCCGTCCCGGCCAGATAAAGGTACGCCACACATAGAGAAACATGGATTTCTGATCGAGCTCCGGGTGGATGTGCGGTGCGATCTCCTGCGCATGGACCTCAGGCAACAGCGACCAGTGCAGGCTCGGCTTCTCATGATGAATCGTGTGAAAGCCGTTGTTGAAGGTGAACCAGCCGAAGAGTGGGCTCACGAAGTTGCGTGAGTGATTGTAGGGGTGCTCGTGGTCGCAACCGTCGTGTTGCAGGTAGTTGATACCGATGATCCCGAACGCGGCCCACAGGTGCGGCACGTACCAGTAGAGCAACGCGCGCCGCCAATCGAGAATGAGCAACGCAACGCTGACCGCGGTGAAGATCGCGCCCTCAAGCTTCAGCTGCCTGTACCAGCGGCGACGCACCGTCTTCATCTGGCCGATAAATGCCTTGTCGTTCTTCATGATCGAGAAAGCGACAGTCGGCAGGAACATCAGCAGATTGAGCAGGTTCCACCGAAAGCGCATCTTCGTCGTGCGCATCACATCGCGCTCAAGCTGCGTATACTTGTGGTGACTCAGGTTGTGCCCGGGCACATACGCACTCACCGGATGACCGTAGGCCAGGGTCAGGACGATCTGGAAGGCCTTGTTCCACCCTCGCTTCTCAAAGATCGGGCAGTGAATCGTGTTGTGCGTGATCACCGCACAGAACCAGGACAACACGCAGGCGGCCCCAATCCAGGCGATGCGCAGACCCATGTTGTCGGGATGTACGATCCAGAGCGTGATCACGCATGCAAAGTACGCGGCCACGAAGGCCAGGGTACGTCGATCAGCAGTGTACTTGAGCATAGCGGCGCAAAAATGGGAGTTAAGATCACGCAAACTGACCCGCCAGTCGCTGACCGGCCGGTCGGTATATTGCGCTACTCTCTGCCTAAGAGGCTGATTCTAAACCAGAATCAGCGAATGGGCGCAGCAGGGATTGAACCTGCGACAGCCTGCTTGTAAGGCAGGAGCTCTCCCACTGAGCTATACGCCCTCAACGGGCGCGGATCCTTCATCGTTGCGTGTGCACTGTCAAGTCAGGAACGACGACAGGTTACTGCGGCAGCGTGGGACGGTCACCGGACGACGACCTGCTGTCGTCATCATCTTCATCGTCAGAGAGCGTCGGCGGCGGCAACATCAGTACGTCCGGCGGCAGAATCGTCTCTGTGAGACGCTGGTGAAAGGCGTCCGGGTCTTCCAGCGCAAGCGCCGACTTGAGCACTTCGTCCACGTCGCTGACCGGAACAATCTTCAGCGCGCGACGCACAGCGCGCGGTACGTCGCGAAGGTCCTTCACGTTGTCTGCTGGAACGATCACCGTCTTGATACCAGCACGGTGTGCAGCAAGGATTTTCTCCTTGAGCCCGCCGATGGGCAGCACTCTGCCTCGCAGCGTAATCTCGCCGGTCATCGCCACATCACGGCGAACAGCGATGCGGCACAGCGCAGAAACCAGGCTCGTTACGATCGTAATGCCGGCAGAAGGACCGTCTTTCGGCTGCGCGCCCTCCGGGAAGTGAACGTGCAGGTCAATCTTCTGGTAGAAGTCCGGCGCAAGTCCGAGGTTCATCGCGCGGCTGCGCACGTAGGTCAGCGCTGCTTTAGCGGACTCCTGCATGACATCGCCGAGCTTGCCGGTGATCGTCAGTTTTCCGGTACCGGGCATCACCATGACTTCGGCCGTCAGCAGCACGCCGCCGTACATCGTCCAGGCGAGGCCGTTGGTTGTTCCGATCTGGTCCGTCTCTTCTACGCGGTCGTCCCGATACTTCGCCGGTCCGAGGTACTTCTTCACCGAGCGAGCAGAGATGTCGTACTTCTCGCTGGTGCCATCACGGACGGCCTTCGTCGCTACCTTACGCAGCACAGACGCAATCTGACGCTCAAGCGTACGTACACCCGCCTCGCGCGTGTAGCTCTGAATGATCGTCTTCAGCGCAGCGTCGCTGAATTCCACCTTCACGTCCGCGAGGCCGTTCTCTTCCTGCTGACGCTTGATCAGGTGCCGTCGTGCAATGTGCTTCTTCTCAAACTCGGTGTATCCGGGGATCTCGATGATCTCCATGCGATCACGGAGCGGAATCGGAATCTGGCTCAGGTTGTTCGCTGTGGTGATAAACATCACATCAGACAAATCGTAGTCGAGATCGAGGTAGTGATCGTTGAAGTCCTCGTTCTGCTCCGGATCCAGGACCTCAAGCAGCGCGCTTGCCGGATCGCCTCGGAAGTCCATCGACATCTTGTCGATTTCGTCGAGGAGGAACACCGGATTGTTTGATTCCGCCTTCTTCAGCGACTGAATAATCTTGCCCGGCAACGCACCAATGTACGTACGGCGGTGGCCGCGAATCTCTGCTTCATCGCGGACTCCACCCAACGAAAGGCGAACGAACTTTCGACCGGTCGACCGAGCAATGCTGCGGGCGAGCGAGGTCTTGCCCACGCCGGGCGGTCCCACCATGCAGAGCACGGGGCCACGCAGTTTGTTTACGAGCTTGTGTACTGCCAGGTACTCGAGGATTCGTTCCTTCGGCTTGTCCAACCCGAAGTGGTCGTCGTTGAGGATCTCTTCAGCGCGCGCAAGGTCGAGGTTGTCCTCGGTCTTGTCCTTCCATGGCAGCGACAGGACCCAGTCGATGTAGTTTCGGAGCACGGTGGCTTCGGCGCTCATCGGACTCATCATCTTGAGCTTCTTCAGCTCCTTTTCGAGTCGAGCCTGCGCCTCGTCCGACATCTCCTTCTTGCGTATCTTCTCTTCGAGCTCCTCGATTTCGTTCTTGAACTCGTCCTTTTCCCCACCGAGATCTTTCTGCATATTCTGCATCTGCTCGTTGAGGTAATAGTCCTTCTGGCTGCGCTCCATCTGCTTCTTTACGCGGGAGCGAATCTTGCGCTCCACCTGAAGAATCTCGATCTCAGCTTCCATCAACTCGCGCAGCTTCTCGAGCCGCTCCTTGGGGTCGGCGGTCTCAAGGATTCGCTGCTTGTCGTTCAGCTTGAGTGAGAGATGGGCGACGATCGTGTCCGCCAGCCGCGCCGGATCATCGATCTGCGCCGCGCTCTGCAGAATCTCCGGCGGAATCCGCTTGTTCAACTTCACGTACAACTCAAAGGTCGCGCGCACGGTGTCCATCAGCGCACCGAGCGAGCTGTCCACGTCTGCGGGCTCCAGAATCTCCTCCAGCTCAACAGAGAACCACGGATCCATCGACAGGTACTTAACGATTCGGGCCCGTCGCTTGCCCTCAACCAGCACCTTCACCGTGCCGTCTGGCAGGCGCAGCAGCTGAATAATGGAACCCACCGTACCAACCGAGAAGATGTCGTCCGGTCGGGGATCGTTCGTCTTCGCCCGCTTCTGCGCGCTGAGCAGAATCTCTTTGCCGGCGCGCATCGCTTCCTCAAGCGCGCGAATAGACTTCTCCCGCCCGACAAAAAGAGGAACCACCATGTGTGGAAACACAATGATGTCGCGCAATGGCAGCAGTGGGCGGCGTTTATTCATACGTTGGTGCTTTGTCGGTTGTCGGGTGCCTTCTCAGGCAGTCTCAGCTTCGCGGGCGCGCACAATCTTCGGCGGCGCCCCATTCTCGATCACATCAGTTGTAATCACCACTTCGCGGATCGTCTCGTCATCCGGACTGTCGTACATCGTCTGAAGCATCGCGCCTTCAAGGATCGAGCGCAATCCACGCGCCCCTGTTCGCTGTTCCTTCGCCGAACGTGCGACGGCTCTCAGCGCCGAATCTTCGAAGTGGAGTGCGATCCCGTCCATCCGGAACAGCTTCTGGTACTGTTTGATGAGCGCGTTCTTCGGCTCCGTCAGCACCTGCACCAGCGCGTCTTCGTCCAGCTCGGAGAGCGTCGTCACGACCGGCAGCCTGCCCACCAACTCAGGAATGAGGCCGATCTTGAGGAGGTCCTCCGGCTCCATGTACGAGAAGATCGCGAACTCATCGATGTCCGCCCTGCTCGCGTCTTCGTCGCCGGTCCCAAAACCCAGCTTGCGCTTGCCCAGACGTTCGCGAATCACCTCTTCGAGACCGCTGAACGCGCCTCCGCAGATGAAGAGGATGTTCGTCGTATCGACCTTCAGCAGCTCCTGCTGCGGGTGCTTGCGGCCGCCCTTCGGCGGTACGTGCGCGATCGTCCCTTCGATAATCTTGAGCAGCGACTGCTGCACGCCTTCACCGGAGACGTCCCGCGTAATCGACGGATTCTCAGACTTTCGCGCCAGCTTGTCGATCTCATCGATGTAGATGATCCCGCGCTGTGCGCGATCGACGTCAAGGTCGCACGCCTGCAGCAGAGACACGATGATGTTCTCAACGTCCTCACCCACGTAGCCCGCCTCGGTCAGGCTCGTCGCATCCACGATGGTGAAGGGAACATCGAGGGTGCGCGCCAGAGACTGCGCCAGCAGCGTCTTTCCGCTGCCCGTGGGCCCGATCATCAGGATGTTGCTCTTTTCGAGCGTCACGTCCTTCGCGGGTGGCGCCTGGATGCGCTTGTAGTGGTTGTGGACCGCCACCGAGAGCACCTTCTTGGCGCTGTCCTGACCGATCACATAACCATCGAGAAAGGCCCGGATGTCCCGCGGATCCGGTACGTCGATATCGTCGGAGACAAGCGAGCTTCGGAGCTCTTCATCGACAATCTCACCGCACAGCGAGACGCACTCGTCGCAGATGTACACCGATGGTCCGGCAATCAGCTTGCGGACGTCTTCCTGCGATTTCCCGCAGAAGGAACAGTTTAGAATACGTCCGGTATCTCGTGTCGTTGGTGCCACCGCTTCTCCGTTGCCTCCCCAGCATCACCGTTAATCAGCGCCAGGTCAAACATCAGCGCGGTCGGTCTCTATTTCACGTCCTTTCGCTCGAGCACCTCATCGATGAGGCCGTACTCGCACGCCTCTGCGGCGGACATGAAGTTGTCGCGCTCCGTGTCCTCGCGGACCCTCTCCAGGCTCTGGCCGGTGTGCTCGGCGAGCATCGCTTCGAGCCGCTCGCGGGTCTTCATCAGCTCGCGTGCGTGAATCTCCACATCCGTCGCCTGACCGCTGAGTCCGCCCAGCAGCGGCTGATGGATCATGATGCGCGAATTCGGCAACGCAAAGCGCTGTCCGGGTTCGCCGCCCGACAACAGGAACGCGCCCATGCTCGCCGCCTGCCCGATGCAGATCGTTGAGACCTGCGGGCGGATGTATCGCATGGTGTCATAGATCGCGAGGCCCGCTGACACCGAACCGCCCGGCGAGTTGATGTAGAGGTGAACCTGTCGCTCAGGGTCGTCGCTCTCGAGGAAGAGCAGCTGCGCGATAATCGAATTTGCGACCTGATCGTTGACCTGAGTGCCCAGGAAGATGATCCGGTCCTTCAGCAGACGCGAGAAGATGTCCCACGAGCGTTCGCCGCGGTGGCTCTGTTCAACAACGTAGGGGATCAGGGACACGGCTCCTCCTGTGAGCGCTGAGATAAATGAGGGCGGCGATTCGCCCGGGTGAGCGCTTCAGAAGGAATCCGACACGGATTCTATTCCGCGGCGGTCACGCCTCGCCGTCGCCCGATGTCTCTTCTGATTCTGCCGGCGCGTCGGCGCTCTCCGGCGGCGCCTCTGCAGGCACCTCGTCAACGAGCTTGATCGTAGCCTTCGACCACACAAAATCAAGCGCCTGCTCCAGCAACAGCCCGCTCTTCAGCCGTTCCATCGCCTCGTCATCGCTAAACTGTGCCTTGAACTTCGCGAGCGCAACTCCCTGAGCCTCGGCGCGCTCCTTCATCCAGGCGTCGATGTCCTTCTTCAGGACCTTCACTTCTTTCTCTTCGTCCGCGATCGCACGCAGCAGGAGCGACTCGCGCACTGACTGCTCAACGTCGCCCCGCATACTCTGTGCGAACTGCGCCAGGTCGATGCCGAGATCGGCGATATTGACACCGTAGCCCATCAGCGACTGCAGGCGCTGACGCGCCTCGCGCTCACATTGCGCCTGCAGGTATAGCGGCGGAATCTCAAAATCGTTCGCCGCCACGACGGTCTTCATCATGCGCTGACGCGCCGCGGACTCATGCGACTTCTCGCGCTGTTCCTTAAGCCGCGCTTTGATGTTCTTCTTCAGCTCAGCGAGGGTCTCAGCTTCACCGGACTCCTTCGCCAGATCGTCGTCCAACTTCGGCACGTCGCGGGTCTGCAGCCCCTTGAGAGTAACCTCAAGCTGCGCCGGCTTGCCCGCGAGCGACTCGATCTGGAACTGCTCGGGCATCACGACGTCGATGGTCTTCGTCGTGCCGACCTTCATCCCCTTCAAGCCGTCCGCGAAGCCCTCGAGCAGGTGCTCAGAGCCAAGCCAGATGCTCTGCTCGTCCTGCTCGATCTGGGTGATGTCGCCTTCGCCAACGCCACGGTAGGTGACGACAACGACATCGTCCTTGCGGACCTTGTCGCGATCCTCGACCGGCGCGTGCTGCGTCAGGCTTTCCTGGAGCTGCTTGAGCTCCTCCTTCACCTCATCTGCGCCCACTTTCGCCTTCTCGCGTAGCACCTCCACACCGAGGTATCCCTTCGGCTTCACCTCAGGGAAGTTCTCAGCTTTGAAAGACACCTTCACCGCGCCGGCTGCGACGCCGTCGATCAGCTCAGGCTGCGAGATGTGAATGACTGACTTCAACTGCTTGTCGCCGAGGGTCTGCGTCACACCACGGTCGATGGCGGCGTTGATCGCGTCGAGGCGCGCAGACTTTCCGTAACGCTTCTTCAACAGCTGCATCGGCACCTTGCCACGGCGAAAGCCGTTCTGCTTCATGCTGCCGGCCTGGCGCTTGAGAATGTTGATCACCTCTTTGTTCACCACCGACTCTTCGATGGTGATCTCTACGGTCTGGGTGGTCTCACTGTCGCGCTGTACCTTGATGTCCATCGTCTTCTCAGCTGCTGTGGTGCGAGTGCGAGAGGGGGGACTCGAACCCCCACGGTTGCCCACTGGAACCTAAATCCAGCGCGTCTGCCAATTCCGCCACTCTCGCGCGTCAATCGTCTACGAAATACGAGTCAGTTCGAAGCAGTGCGCCCTGAAGGAATCGAACCTTCAACCTCCGGATTAAGAGTCCGCTGCTCTGCCAATTGAGCTAAGGGCGCGTTCCGCTCTTCGGCGGAATCAGGTGCCGGTATTCGGCAGCGCACTCGGCAGGATTCGAACCTGCGACCTACGGATTCGAAGTCCGGTGCTCTATCCAGCTGAGCTACGAGTGCGTATGAAGGGCTTTCGCCAGGGTGGGTGAGGGGACTTGAACCCCCGACTTCCGGTACCACAAACCGGCACTCTAACCAGCTGAGCTACACCCACCGTTACGTGTCGACCAGGGCCCAGGGCCAAGAATCGAGCGCGCTTGCTACACCTGGGCTGTACGGGTGTCAATCTGAAGGGGCCGCGTTTTTTCGATCAGCGCGCTCGGCCGCGATTTGCGGCTTCATCACCGCGACAGGCTCCGCGCACGCGCAACCGCCTTCGCGACGCCCTGACCCTCTGCTCTTATCAAGCGCGCTCGGCAGGATTCGAACCTGCGACCGTCGGATTAGAAGTCCGATGCTCTATCCAGCTGAGCTACGAGCGCTCAGTCGGGGCGACAGGATTCGAACCTGCGACCTACGGTTCCCAAAACCGTCGCGCTACCAGGCTGCGCCACGCCCCGAATTTGCGATGCGGCGCTATACACGTTGCGTTGCGACCCGGTCCAGCGGATTCCACTGCCTCGGGAATCAGGTGCGCCGAGACCACAGTGAAACCAGCGCGCGAAGGGCCTCGCCGCGGTGGCTCATTCCGTTCTTCTCGACCGATCCCAACTCGGCGACGTGCCGGCCGTCCGCAAGCCGAATCCAGGGGTCGTAGCCGAAGCCGCCCTCCCCTCGTGACACACGCGCGACCTCGCCCGGCATCGTCCCCGACGCGGTCAGCACCGGAGTGCCGGCCACAACGCTGCGTCCATCCGGGGCAATGCCCACCACATCGCTGAGCACAGCTGCTTCCTCACCATCAGAAAGAGGCACACCGGCGACGGCGATCACACACTGATAGGACGCCGCTCGCTCTGTGTCGGGTACCGCGTCCATCACCTCGATGAGCCTGGTGTTGTTCTCTTCATCGCTCGCGCCCACCCCCGCATAGCGCGCCGAGTAGACGCCGGGAGCGCCGTCCAGCGCGTCCACCGCCAGCCCGGAGTCGTCCGCCAGTGCAGGCAGACCCGTGTGTTCATGCCAGGCGAGAGCCTTGATCGCCGCATTCTCGGCGAATGTCGCGCCCCACTCTTCGACGTCGAGCACAACCCCGAGCTCCTTCGGCGACATCAGGGCGACGCCCAGGGGTTCGAGGATAGCGCGAATCTCGACCAGCTTGTGCGGGTTCGAGGTGGCGACAACCCAGCGCATTGCAGGGTTCATAGACTCTCCGACGTCATTGAACGCGCAGCCGGGTCACAGTCCCAGGCGAGCGCACGCTGCAGGGCCGAGGGCGTTCAGCTGAAGCGCGCGGAGCTCGCTGATGCCTTTGCGGCCCAGGGCGATCAACTGCGTCAGCTGGTCATCGGACATGGTGCCGCCTTCGCCGGTGGCCTGCACTTCGATGATTTTCTCTGTGCCCAGGAGCACCAGGTTCATGTCGACGTCCGCCGTGGAGTCTTCCTCGTAGGGAAGATCCAACACGCAATCACCGTCGACCACGCCGCACGAGATCGCGCCGACAGTCTCGATGAAGGGTGACGCTTCGATGTGGCCTGCCTGCATCAGGCTGTCTACGGCCAGCGCGAGCGCGACCCAGGCGCCGGTGATGGACGCGGTGCGCGTGCCCCCATCGGCCTGCAGAACTTCGCAATCCAGGTTGAAAGAGCGCTCGCCGGTCTTCGACATGTCGACGCCGGCTCGCAGGCTGCGGCCGATAAGGCGTTGAATCTCGTAGGTACGGCCGCCGGCTCCGCGCCGCTCACGACGCGCGCGGTCATGGGTCGAACCCGGCGCCATCGCATACTCTGCGGTCACCCAGCCCTGCCCCTCGTCGAGCCAACGCGGGGTCTTATCTTCGACCATGCAGGTGCACAGGACCATGGTGCGGCCTGCTCGTACGAGCACGCTGCCTGCAGGATTCGTTGTGAAATTGGGCTGAAACTCTACGCGGCGCAGCTCGTCGGCAGCGCGGCCATCAAATCGGGGCATGGATACTCTCAGAAGCCGACGTACAGGCTCAGTGTGTAATCAAAATGAATGGAGAATCGGTCGAACATCGCCATCGCGTAGATTTCGTTCTGCAGCCCCACAGACTCGCTCAGCATGATGAGCAGGCCGCCGCCGACGCCGACGTGGACCGGCCCTTCGCGGGTGCGATCAATCTCATCGAGGGTCGGCTTGAGGCTGACGAGATGGACTACGTCTCCGTAGCCGACGCCGAGCTCACCGTAGACGCGAAGGCGAAAGTCGTCCTTGAAGTGATAGCGCCCCTTGAGCCCTCCCATCGGTACGAACTCAACGCCGCCGTCAGAGACGAACACCATCTCGCCGCGAAAGAAGGGGACCAGGTGCAGGCGCGGCGCGACTTGAAATCCAAGCTCCGCGTAGAGATGCGGCGGCGAGACGCCGAATCCGGGTTCGAGCTCCACTTCGTCACCGTAGATTTCCGGTTCCTGTGTCGCCAGGCCGAGGCCGACGCCGACGCCGAGGGCAAGGTGCACGCGCTCGTCTTCAAACGAGATTTCGTCGTCGCCGAGGGAGCCCGCGACGGGGTCTCGATCTCGGTCTCGATCTCGATCTCGATCGCGGTCGCGGCTGCGGTCCCGATTCGACGCGGAGCTTGTTGGAAGCTGTCCACCGATCACGCGTACGACGTGGGGACGGGCTGCGGTACCGCTGGTCGCGACGACGCCACCGGCTCGATCCAACGCGGTCAGCGAATACTCGAGTCGCTGGGCGTTCCGGAGCAGGTTGCCGGAAATCGTCGTCATGAAGGTCACGCCGTCCGCCTGGGGGTCCAGGTCCTGTGTGCTGAACTGGCCGGTGCTTGAAGTGCGGAAGTTGACGATCACGCGGGCCACCGGCGCGGTCACCGGCACGGTAGCGATCAGACGCACGCCGTCGCCGGCCATCGCATCCGAGATCGGCTGATGTGAGAGCATGCTCTCGACGGCCTGCACCGGAGGCTGCGCCTGCACCGGAGGCTGCGCCTGCACCGGAGGCTGCGCCTGCACCGGAGGCTGTACCTGCACCGGCGGCTGCGCCTGCACCGGCGGCTGCGCCTGCACCGGAGGCTGTACCTGCACCGGCGGCTGTACCTGAACCGGAGGCTGCGCCTGCACCGGCGGTTGCTGTGCTACCGACTGCGGCAGAGCCGCTCGCGCCTGATCCAGCAGCGCCTGTAGTGTCGGCGACGCGTAGTAGGGGTGAATCTCTGCCGCCGGGTTCACAATCAGACCGTTCGTGAAACTGTCCTTCGTGCGCGCCTCGTCGCCGAATTCCGCGTAGTCCACGACGCCGATGAGCATCCACGCCTCCGCAACCGTCGGCGTACGCAGGTTGGTCGCACCCGCAATCGCCAGACCCTGCGCGAGCTTTTCTCGCGCCTCAGGCAACATCAGATTGTCGTAGTCGGAATACGCAGCATCGACCAGAGCGCGCACGTCGGCCTCGGGATTCTGCGCATACGCCGCGCCGCCACAAAGGAAGGCGAGCGCGAGCGAAACTGAGAGGAGCAACGTAGCTTTCATATCCATCCGCCGGGTATTGACAGCAACCAAATGGGACGAGTTCCGGGCACCGCCTACTGATTCGTGATGTGGAACTCAACGCGTCGATTCAACTGTCGCCCTTCGTCGGTCCCGTTCGTAGCGATCGGCCGGTCTTCGCCGTGGCCCACAGCGACAAGGCGCGAGGCGGCGATTCCGTTGCGCGTCAGCCAGTTCATCACCGACTCAGCGCGAGACTGACTCAAGCCACGATTGTATCTGGATGACCCGCGATTGTCGGTGTGGCCTTCAATACGAACCTCCATATCGGGTCGGTCGTTGAGAATGCGTGCAACCTGCAACAGAATCTCAAAGGAGCGGTCTCCCACGATCGTCGAAGAGGCCGTCTCGAAGAGAATCTGCTCGGTGATCTCGATCTGTTCGAGGGTCACTACCACCAGCTGCTCTTCGTCCGGACAGCCGTCTTCGTCCTCGAAGCCGTTGTACACTTCAGGCTCGTCCGGACACTCATCGTCCACGTCCAGAAGGCCATCGCGATCGTTATCTTCGTCCGGGCAACCGTCTTCGTCTTCGAAGCCATCGAAGTCTTCGGGGTCGATCGGACAGGAGTCGTCCACGTCGAGAATTCCGTCGCCGTCGTTGTCCGGATCCGGGCATCCATCCACGTCCTCATATCCGTCGAAGTCCTCCGGATCGTCCGGACAGGCGTCGAAGCGGTCGACAATCCCGTCGCCGTCTCGATCGTCCGAGCAGGCGTCGCCGATTCCGTCACCGTCTGTGTCCGCCTGGTCCGCGTTGGGAACCAGTACACAGTTGTCATCGCCATTGAGGACACCATCGCCGTCGATGTCGTCATCACAGGCGTCGCCAATCCCGTCGTTGTCCATATCCAGCTGATCCGGATTCGGCGTCGTCACGCAGTTGTCATCCGGGTCGAGAATCCCGTCCGCGTCGGTGTCGTAGATCCCGTAACACTCCGGCCGATCGCCCACGATCTCGACGACTGCGTCAATGTTCTCCCGAGCGATGCGCAGGTGCCGAATCGCCCGCACCATCTCCCCGCGCTCCGCTTCGTAGCGGCCGAACTCCGCGTGGGACTCTGCCATCGCGATCTCCCGCTCCGCATCGCAGAGCAGCGCGGGGTCGTGATACTCGCCGTTCAACGCGTCGATGTCCCGGTGCTCCGCTCGAATCGACTGACCGTTCACGCAGGCTCCGAAGAGCAGCGCGATCGTCAGGACGCCGGCAAGCTGCTGCAGTCTCGTATTCATTCGACGCCCTCACCACCGGCACGTTCCGCGGCCAGGCGCGCAAATCTCTCGGCGAGCTCGGCGTACTCCCGCACGGCCTTGAAGTCCGAGAGTCCCCACTCCTCCTGCGCCTTCTTCAGATACTCTTCCGCAAGAACGAATTCGTAGACTGCGCTGTCCGCGGCGCCCTGCTCGGCCGCCGCTGCGACTGCCTCCTGCGCCGAGTTCAGTCGCCCGGTCGTGAGCGCGGGTCCGCAGGCCGTCGCGAGGGTCGCGATGAGCGCGATGAGCGCCAACCCTGCGGCGAGGTACCCGCGACGAAGCCGTGGCGCGACATCGGGACCTCGAAGCGATTCACTTGCTGTGTGACTGTCTTTCGGCACGGTTGACCTCCAGTACGGTTGACCTCCAGCACGATTGCCCCAGCAGGGATGCCCCACATTTGAAGCCATTGAGTCTGCGCCCTCGGCTGGACCGGATTGCGCCACTGAGATGATTGCGCCACTGAGATTTCGGTGCACAGGCCCGGTCGCCCCGAATCAGGCCACGCGACAGACGCCTCTCTTGTCGGGCTCAACGGCCCGCACGCGGAAACGCCATCATGGCTCGCGTGTTATCAGGGGCCCCGAAATTGTGTCAACCTGGGCAACAATGAACTAGCTTCGCAGACATGGCGAGCGCAGCTAAGAAATGTACGGCCTGTGGGCACGAGTCCACAGACCCGGAGTGGTGTGATCAATGCGGCTCCGATCTGGGTGGACCGGACGTTGCGCTGCTCCTGAGCGCCGGCCTGCGCGTGTCAATGCCGCTGCGCGCGCCTTTCGGTTCTCTGCGCTCTTCCGACATGCTGCGCTCGGGACAGCTTCCCCGCTATGAGACCGGCCCTCTGGCGAAGGTCGACACGAAGGTGCTCACACCGGTCAGCGTCCGCGGGCGGGAGCGGGAGCGGGAGCGAGATCGCGAGCACGAGAACACCGGCCGCTTCTCGACCCTCGACCCTGTCGAATTCGCTGCGCTCGACGACCCCATTGAGGTCGAGGAGCTGGATCAGGACGTGGTCGTCGTGACCCTCTCCGAGGTCGTTCGCCGATTCGACGGAACCGAAGACTGGCTGGCCCATTCTGACCGTGGGGAGACCTTCATCGTCGCCGCGTCACGGGCTCCGGGCCCACCGCTGGACTCCCTGCCCGAGCACCTCGCGACGATCGTCGACTGGCCTCTCTCCGAGTGCGAAGTCGACGGCGTCTACCTGCGCCTGCATCGCGCAAAGAGCGGAGAAACTCTCGAGCAACGGGTCCGTGACTACGACGAACGCGTGCCCGTCGCCGAGTTCCTGCTCTGGTTCGAGACCATCGCAAACGCTCTGGAGCAGGTGCATCGAGCGGGCTTTGTGCTGCTGTCTCTGAGTCCCCAGACCATCAGCTTTGAACGCGTCGGTGGCGTTCGCTTCCTCAACATACGCAACCCTGTACCCGTCGGCGCCACTATCAGCGCTCATCGTGAGACGGTCCCCGGTATCCCCGGATTTCTCGCCCCTGAGGTTCTTCTCGACGACGGATCGCTTACCGCATCCAGCGCGGCGGATATCTTCTCACTCGCAGCGGTCGCCTGGTTCGTACTCGCTCGTCGAACGCCGCCCGTGTCCGCGCTGACCTCGTACCTGCCGGCGATGCGCGCTCGCGACCTCGCCCCGGACGCGCCCCTGCATATCGAGCCGATGCTCTGGACGGCCCTGACACCCGACGTAGAGCTCCGCCCCGGCTCACCTGCGGAGCTGATGGCCGGACTACGCGCCGCGCTGGAGCCTGCGCTGCGACGAGATCGAACCGCGCCCCACGCACCCGACCTCGCGATCGCCGTCGAAACACACATCGGAATCTCGAAGCGCGAGTACTACCCGCTCAATCAGGACGCTGCCTTCGTGGCGATTTCGCAGGACCGTCTGACGACCCTGATCTGCGTCGCCGATGGCGTCTCGACGTCGGAGTACGGGCGCGGTGAAGAGGCGTCCGCCTTCGTCGCCGGCCGAGCACGCGCTCTGTGGGAACAACTGCCGCAGGTCGCAGAGCGCCGCGACGATATCGCGTGGGCAGCGTGGATCGACAGCATAATTCAGCGCGCCAACAGCGACCTCATCAATGTGGTCAACCAGCGGCATGGCCCCTTCGACCACGACCCGAACGGCGTCATGGGCTCTACCTGCGTCATCGCGGTCATCCATCGGGGCGTCGCGTACATGGCCTCTGTCGGAGACAGCCACGCGTACATCGTCAACGGCGACTATATCGAGCGAGTCAACCGCGAGCACAACATTGCCACCCTCGCGGTCGCCGAAGGGTACTCCCCGGATGACGCCTTCGGCTCCGTCCACGCCGCCGCCCTCGGGCGCTGTGTCGGTACCTTCGACTTTGGCCCCGGCGGAGCGCTCATCCCGGCCCGCGTCGAGACCGACAGCTACCGGTTTCGCATGCTGCTCGGCGACCGTCTCGTGATCTGTTCTGACGGAGTGACGGACTACATCGCGCACACTCCGGACGCCGCCATGCACGTGATTCGCAGCGTGATCTGCTCCGAGAACATTCCCGCGCTGGCCTGCCTTGAGTTCATCATGCTCGCCAACCGCAATGGCGGCGGCGACAACATTACAGCGGCCGTCTGCTATGTCGGAAACATCGACGGCGGTCAGGTCCTGAGCGCGCAGGTAGTCGGCAGCTGAGCTCGGCACCGGTCGGACTTCGATCCGACCCTTTTTTGACCTCCTCTCGATTGAAGGTGACACTCCGCGTGTACACCCCCGAGAGGCACTCATGTCTGTAATCAATGAAAGGCGTCACCGGCGTAGCGAGAACATCGGCCTGGCGCTCCAATACATGCTCGACAGCGTGCGCCACGCGTACGATCTCGACCAGATCGCAATCGCAGGAAACAACGGGCTTCTCGTCGCCGGCGCCGGCTCTCGGCGCAGCAACGACGTCCTCGCGGCCTACGCACCCATGCTGCACGCAGCGGGAAACTCACGCTCTCGCGCGGCCATCTGCGAGTCGATGATCAGCGACCTGCCTTCGGTCAATCACGCTGCCCTCGGTGTCGAGCACGTGAACGCTGACGGCGACGACCTGTATGTCTGCTCCCTTGAACGCAAGCGTGGCGGAAACGCCGGCCTGCACCGCGCCACGGCTGCGATCAGCCGCATCCTCTCGGCGAACGCCGCCTGAGGACTCCACTTCATCGCCGGTCGATGCGCTCACTCGTAACGAAGCACGTCCACCGGTGAGACGCCGGCCGCACGCAGGGCCGGCAGAATGGTGGCAAGAAAGCAGATCACCATGGCGCCGGCTCCCGCCAGCGCGAACTCCAGCGCGTTGGGTGCCACCGGCAGTTCATCGATGCGGTACACCTCAAGCTCCAATCCGAAGTCGACGCTGCCGATCAACAGGCACACGAGATAGCCGAGCATCAGTCCACCCGCGGTCCCCACGGCGCCGATCACGATGCCTTCGAGCATGAAGATCCGAACGATCGCTGCCGGGGTCGCGCCGAGGGATCGCAAGATGCCGATCTCTTTGCGCTTTTCGAGGACGATCATGATCAGAACGCAGAGCACGACGAAGGACGAGACCAGGACAATCGACGATCCCACCAGGGTAAATGCGAGCTTCTGCAGCTGCAACGAAGCGAAGAGGTTGCGGTTGATTTCGGGCCAGGCCATCGCGTTGTAGCGCCCGTTCATCAGGCGCCTGTCGATCTCGGCGACGACAGGCCCGGTCTCGTAGGGATCGCGCACTCGTACTTCGACGCCGGTGACGACATCACCGCGGCCGAAGAGATCCTGCAGGGCCCTGTAGTCGATCAGCACAAGGCGGCTGTCGTAGTCGAGGAAGCCGGTGTCGATGACAGCGGTAATCTGTGCCCGGGCCCAGGTCGGCGCGCGGGGCTCGTCCAGCCCAAGCCCCGAGGACTGGAGCCCGTGCAGTGGGCTCACGAGGCGGACGAAGTCTCCGCGCGACGCTCCTATCTTCTCCGCAAGCACCGCGCCGATCGCGATCCCTACCGGGTCATCCGGCTCGGGACCCGTGCGATACTGGCCATCATAGACGAGCCCGTCGATCCCGCCTTCGGTGATCACACTGTCGACATCCGCCATTCGATGCAGGGTCTCCACCTCGACCCCTTTGACGAGCACACCGGGTCGCGAGCGGCTGCCCTCAGCGGTGATCTGCATCTGGTACAGGATGTAGGGTGCCGTCTCGGTCACGCCATCGATGCCCTCGATGGTCTCCTGCACATCGCGGTATTCGCTGAAGTAGATGCCGTACTTGTTGACGTTGATGTGCGAGTTCACCCCGAGAACGCGGTCCCGGAAGGCGTCGATGAAACCGCCGGTCACAGAGACAAAGATGACCAGCGCGGCCACACCCACGGCGACTCCGGCCGCCGCAAGCGCGGTGCGCAGGCTCAAGCCCCGACCCGTAGTCGAGCTGATGTATCTGCTACCGACAAACCACTCGAAGCGCATCCAACCACTCACTCGCCGCCCTGCCCGACTCCCGGCGCGGGGCGGATTGAAACGGCTTCTTCGCACTGCTACATTCCGCCATCGAATCAGACTCTGCACGATCGCTCGCGCCTGTGTCAGTGCGCCGCGCTGCGTACCTGCGGCGCCAATCGCTGACAACAGCGTTCAGTTCACCCTCCTACGGCAGGCACCGATGACATCACGAAACACCACGGCCGGCCCGGCAGCACAGCACGCAGCCGGCCTGCTTTCCGCCCTTCTGGTCTTCAGCGCATTCCTCCTCTCGGCGTGTGCGACCGACGGAAAGCAGGAGGCGGTTTCCTGCCAGACGACAGCGGACTGCCCACTCGGCGAGGTCTGTCTGGACGGCTCCTGTGCCGCCGCTGAGTGTAGAACCGAAGCCCAATGCGCCGCCGACCACGATTGCGTCAACGGCCGGTGCATGGCTCCCGACGCGGACACCGGCGTCGACGCGGGCGATGACACAGATACGGGCGGTGATACCGGTGGCGACACGGTCGCAGACACCGACGACGCCGACACGCAGGCGGACACAGACGCCGACGAGGTCGTCGAGCAGGACGCGGACACCAGCGACGAGCCCGAGGTCGTAGATTTCGGCGCCCTCGAGGTCATCGCCACCACGCCGTCCAACGGAGACGTCTCCGTCTCCACCGTCGCCGAGCCCATCATCTACTTCAACCAGCCCCTGGCACCGCAGACACTCATCGCCGGCTCGACGATTCGCACGCTGTCACATAGCGGCGGCGTCGTGCCGCGCAGCCTGGTGTACAATCCCGCCGACTGGTCGGTGACCCTGGCGCCTGATGTTCCGGGTACGCAGCTCCAGCCGGCCACACCGTACACGGTACAGGTTCGCGACCAGGTGCGAAGCGAGTCCGGCGAGACCCTGGCGTCCTGGTATGAGTTTCAGTTCGTGACCGCCGCGCCGGGCGGACGGGAGAATCACGAGACCCTCGCGCGCGCCTACGCGCCGGTCGTCATGCAACAAGTAAACGACCCCGCTATCGACACCTTCGCCGAGCTTGGTTTCGACGGCGATACGGACCCGGGAAACAACCTGGACAACGCGAGCGGGGCGCACCCGGGGTACACCTACTACATTGTGAGTGAGACCGAGACGCACTGGTTTATCGGCTACACATTCTACTACCCAGGTGTACGGCTGAACACGGTGACAACCGCCGAGCACGACAGCTGGACCGCGATGGTTGTCGTTGAGAAGACGGCCTCCTCTCTGGGCGAATTCCGTGCTGTCTTCACCTATTATCTCGACGTCAGCAACGCGTGGCTGGCCCCTTCTGCGTGGTACGGCGAAGGCCGGGACATCGGAGAAAACGAAGAGGACATCGCGGGCCGCTTCCTGCAGGCGGCGTTGGAGAATGACCGCAACATCACCGTCTTCGTCGAAGGCGAGAGGCACGCGCCCTGCCCTCTGGGTGCCAACAGCACAGAGATTGGCTGCGTGCAGTCGGTCGGAGGCAACGCGCCCTTCGACAACGACGTCACCGGCCTGACCTATCGCGAGGGCCCCTTCGCGCAGGTCATGGGCCAGTCCGCAGACGATGCCCTGGAGTATGGACTCTTTGATGTGACCAACGAGATATGGCTCAAACGCTATCTGACCGACGGCAACGACCTGACGGACCTGCCTGTACGCTTCGCCAGCGACTTCGAATACTCGCCCCGGGATTCCCGCCCCGGCGACGGCATCAAACTCCCCGAGAGACTCGTCTCAGAGCCTGACGTGACCGCTGACCACACGCTGCTGCCCTTCGCATATGAGGCGCCTCCGATTCAGGAGCCAGGCATGTGGTACGTCGATCCGGCCTATGTCGCCTCTGAACACCTGAGCTTCCCTGAGACCTTCTCCACGGACTACTGCTACAACCTCTTCCTCGGTATCGACCGCCGCGGTGAGACGGGGTGTGAGTAACCCGGGACAGGTGAGAGAAGCCGGCCGGAGTCAGGCACGAAAGGAGGGAGATCTGTAGGGACACCCGACCCGGGGTTTCGACCACGCTGTGCTTCCTATTGCGCCGTGCTTCCGAGCTTGACGGCGCTTCCGCGCTCCCTACCCGGACGGCGCTGCCGACCGGCCGCCTTCCGGCTCTTCGTACATCCGAAACGGCTCCAAAGCATCGTCTGGAGCAGGCAGCTCCGGCGGAGTCAGGCCGCTGTTTGGCGGCGGGCTGTCCCAGCGCGGGCTGGGCTGTTCCGGGTCATCCGTCGCGGTCGCCGTGCGCTGCGTACCACCGCAGGCTGCGACAAAAACTGCAGCACCGATCGCGATCGCGATAAAGCGGCGACACACGCGCTCAGGCATCAGGCTCGACCTCGTCGAGCTCACCTGCCGCCTCGCTCTCGTCCCCTCCGTCATCCCCGCGCGACTTCGTAATCATGTACGCGATGGCGATGGAGAATACGTAGAGAACCAGCATGGGAACAGCCAGCGCGACCTGGGTCAGGGGATCCGGCGGCGTCAGCATCGCGCCAACGACGAACATCCCCACGACCGCGATGCGCCAGTTTCGAATCAACCCGCGGTGGGTCACAATTCCGAGCATCGCCAGAAACGAGATCGCCACAGGAAGCTCGAAGAGCACACCGAACACGAGCAGCATGCGCGAGGTAAACGCGAAATACTCCTGCATCATGATGTTCGGGCTGGTGTTCACCGCACCCACGCCGAGCAGGACCTCGATCGCCGGGTCCAACACCACGTAGCGGCAGAAGGTCACACCGCCGTAGAAGAGCACCAGCGAAGAGAGCAGGAACCAGATTCCCATCTTCTTTTCGCGTTCGTACAGGCCCGGCACCACAAAGAGCCAGAGCTGCAGGAACACGAAGGGAGCGACGGCGATAAAGCCCGCCAACAACGAGGTCTTCAGGTAGACAACTACCGGCTCGATCAGGCTGCGGTACTCGATGAATTCTGTCTCTTCGGGATGAAGGGCCAGCATCGCGCGCCCGTACGGCTGCATCATCCAGTCAAAGATCTGCTCATGAAAAGCCCACGCCACGCCAAAGCCGACCACTATCGCGACCATCGACACGATCACGCGGGTACGCAGCTCGCGAAGATGTTCAGTGACCGGAAGCCGCGCGTCGTTCGGCGGAGCGTCGCTCACGCGTCATCCTCGTCGTCGACGGGCGAGCCGAGGGACGCAAAGGCCTGGTCCACCGCATCCGAGAGCGTCTCGTCGACGGCCAGGGCCTCCATTGTGACCGCGTCGTCGAAGTCAGCGCCGCGATGAGTCGGCACCGGCGACTGGGGGCTATCGGACTCGAACACCGCGTCTGAAGCAATGGGAGCAATCGCCGGCGGAGCAATCT
>JAUICO010000180.1 GCA_030427825.1 bacterium
GGAGTACAATCACAGCATCTCCGGCGTCTTGAAGAACGCCATCGATTGGCTCTCACGCCCGGGTGGGCGAGGCGTCATTCAGGGCACACCTGCCGGCATGATGGGCGCGTCGCCGGGCGCCGTTGGCACCGCCCGTGCTCAGCAGCACCTGAAGCAGATTCTGCTCGGCATGGCCTGCCCGGTGTTCCCGTGGGCTGAGTTCTGCATGGGCGCGGCGCATCAGCGGGTGGTCGAGGGTCAGCTGACAGACGCCAAGACCGGTGAGTTTCTCGACAGCTACGTGCGCGGCTTCGAAGACTGGCTTCAGCGAATCAGCTAGTCGCCCTCTCGGCGCCCACGTTCGGCGGGCTGCGTTGGGAGAGCCGAGATCAGAATACCGCGTTCAGTGCCAGTCCGCCGCCATCACGACCCATGGTGGGAGTGACGACATAACCGCGTTCCCTCGCTCGGTGATGGTACTCGTCCACCAGGGCGCGAGTGTCGTCGTAGCCGGGTCGCCGGACCCGATTCAGCACAAATCCGCCTGCAGCCAGCCCGATCCCTGTGAGCATGATGAGCGGGCCGGCAGGGCCGACCCCTGTGCCATCCAGGTCGGCGGCCCAGGAATCTACGGCGAGAACGGAGAGACCGGTGATGAATACCACGCCACCGGCTACGCACATCGTATACAGAGGGACACGAGAGCGTCGTCGTTGCGAGAGGATTTCGTCGACAGTCGGCGAGATGGCGTCGGCAAGGCCCGGGTCAAAGCGTGCGACCTCGCGTCGAAAAGTATGAGCGCGCCCGGGACTCAGGGTGATCATGCGGTTGCGGTATGCGAAGGTGGGATACGCACCTTCGTTGCTCGCAGCCGGCAGACCGTTGTCCGGCTTTGGGGCGGCGTCTGCTGCCGGGGCAGGTGTGGCCGCCGGCGCCGGCTCAGTGACCTCCTGGACCTCCTGCGTGCGGGGCTGTGCGGGCGCATTCTCGGGAGCTCGGGATGTTTCGGCCGCCATGGCCGTGCCGCCGCAAAGGGCCAGCGCTCCGCCGCCGATTGCGAGAGCGACTGTGAGCCAGACGGCTGACAGCGCAGTTTCGTATCTCATCTGCATCGATTGCATCCACCTGCTCCGGTTCGATTGCGGGGACTGTTCGCCTGCAGTTTATACCGAGGGTCGTTCGTGTGGCAAAGCTTCGCCGCCGTAGTGCTTGAGCAAATCCGTCAGGGTGGTGTAACCCGGCGCCGCGATCGCAGTATTCGTCTCCGCACTCGATTCCGGGTGTGGTCCAACCTTCATAGGGACATAGGGAAAGCAACGTGAAGAAGCAGCAGCTCAAGAACAAGATCATTGGAATGGCCGCCCTCTCGATGGGCATCGGTGTTGGTGCCGCTGCGTGCGGAGGCAGCCAGACCTCCGACACCACCACGCAGCCTGCCGCCGCAACCAGCCAGCCGGCTGAAGCTTCCTGTAACGGAGAAGCATCATGCGACGGCGAAGGCGGCTGTCCGAGCGAAGCTGACGGCGAGCAGGCGTGTAACGCCGACTGCGACGGCGGCTGTCCGAGCGAAGCTGACGGCGAGCAGGGGTGCAATGCCGACTGCGAAGGCGGATGCCCGAGCGAAGCCGACGGTGAGCAGGGGTGTAATGCCGACTGCGAAGGCGGATGCCCGAGCGAAGCTGATGGCGACGCCGCCTGCAACGGCGAAGCGGAAGGCGACGCCGCCTGCAACGGCGAAGGCACCTGCAGCTGAGTCCGCGGGCCGGTTTCGGCTCAACGACCCGAACATCCATTATGGCGAAGCAACCCCTTGGAATCGGAATCGGTCTGCGACCGGATTTTGCGAAGGAGTTGATTCGTCGGCAGCCTGAAGAGGTGCGCTGGTTCGAGGTTCATCCTGAGAACTATGTGCGTCGTGGTGGCGAGTCAGCAGAGCGCCTGCGCAACGCCCGTGCGCTGTGGCCGCTTGCCACCCATGGCCTGTCCCTTTGTCTCGGCAATCACGCGACACCCGAGGCGGGTTATTTGGACGCGTTGCGTGACTTCCTCGCCGAAGTCGAGGCGCCTTTTCACAGCGAACACCTGTGTTTCTGCGCGAGCAACAACGCACACCTGCACGATCTTTTGCCCATTCCGCGGACACAGGAATCGATTGATCATGCGGCGGCTCGCATGCGGTGGGTGCGGGATCGAATCGGTGTTCCCCTCGCCCTCGAGAACGTCTCGGCGTATGTCGAAGATGAGTCGTGGATGTCCGAGATCGACTTCGTCAATGGCGTCCTCGACGCGGCAGACGGGCGACTGCTCCTCGACGTGAACAACGTTTTTGTGAACGCGACGAACCACGGCTTTGATGCCCGCGCGTACATCGACGCGGTGCCTGTCGAACGGGTGGTGCAGATGCATATCGCCGGCCACCTGGTTCGCCCCGACGGGCTGATCATCGACACGCACGCTGAATCCGTACGCAGCGAAGTGTTCGATCTCTTTCGCTACGCTCTCGAACGCATCGGCCCCATACCCGTGTTGCTGGAACGCGACGCGAAGATTCCACCACTCGATGAGCTCCTGATCGAAGTCCGTGAGCTGGGCCGGGTGTACGATGAGGTGTGCGGGTGACCGGGGATGCGTATGAGCAGTAGCCCCGAGTCTTCGGCGCTGGCGGCCTACGAATCGGCCGTTCTGCGAGTCTGCTACGACCGCAGGGCGAGCGACGCAGATCTGGCTTCGCTGGACGGTAGCGGTGAGCGTTGGCTCCTGTATCGCCGGATGGTTCGTCGCCGTCTGACAAGGATGATTCGTGACGCCCTGCCTCAGAGCTTCAAGCTGATGGGCGATGAAGGCACCGAGGCCGTTGTCGCCTTTCTCGCGAGCTACGGAACACGCTCGCGCTTCATTCGGGACTGCGTGCTGGAGTTCGCCGAGCATCGACTCGAAGCTCCGACCACACCGGAGCTTGCGTGGATGCTGCGGCTTGAGTCCGCGAAGTGGGCCTGCCGCCACGCTATGGATGATGTGGGCGATGCGCCGGAGCTGAGTCTCGAAGCGGTACTCAGCTTCAGCATCTCGTCACAGTTCATCTCAGTGCAACGCGCCGGAGCTCCGCCCCGCGCGGCGGTCGTGAGTCGAAACGCCTCTCACAGAGTCACCGTGCGCAAGCTCACCGCGCTCGAGACCGCCCTGGTTCGTGCCTGGGTCGCGGGCGGAGCAGCGGCCTCTGCGGCATCTCGTTCTGTTGCGCGGGAGCTGGGTGTTGAGGTCGACGCGGCCTTTGTCGAAGTCATGGCGACGCTGCTCACAGACCTCGTAGACGCCGGTGCGGTGCGGGCGCTTGACCCATAGCCGGTGACCTGAATAAACCGCTCTCCTCACGAACGCAGCGAGGGGATGACTGTGCGCCTGAATGTAGATTGTATCGAAAGTGGAGATGGCGCCGCCGGGCTGGTTGCCGTGGTTGTGGCGAGCCCCTTTGATCGTTCCGCAGCAGACCTTCCGATCGATGCGGCTTCCGCCGAGCGCCTGATCGCCGAGGCAAAGGCGACGGGCTTTACCGGCGCGATCGGAGAGTCGGTGCTCGCGAGCGGTGCAAACCGTTGGGTAGCGTTGATTGGCGCCGGCCCCGCAGCAAAAGCGACCTCGTACCGCCGCGTGGGCTCTGCCGCGGTCAAGTTGGCGCAGCAGGTGAAGGCTGGAACCATCTCGGTGATCGGTGCAAACAGTCGCAGCCGTGCACGATTTCTTGCCGAGGGACTGGCCCTGAGCGGATACCGCTTTGATGACCACATCACGCCGACAGAGGAAGACAGGAAGTCGCAGCTCACCGGCGCGACGATCGTTGGCGACGATGAAGTGAAGGCCGGCACTGCTATCGGCGTTGAGCTCGCGGAGGCTGTTTGTCTGGCGCGGGACCTCGGCAATGAGCATCCGGGCAGGTGCACACCGGAGTTTCTGGCAGAGACCGCGCGCACAATTGCGAAACAGCACGGCATGGAGATTACCGTGTTTGGCGAGGACGAACTGGCGAAGCGGGGCTTCAATCTTCTGCTCGCGGTCGGTCGCGGCAGCGACGAGCCGTCTCGTCTCATCCACCTCGTGTACCGCGGCGCCGGCCCTATCAAGAAGCGCATCGCGATCGTCGGCAAAGGTGTGACCTTTGATTCAGGCGGATACTCGCTCAAGCCCTCTGACGCGCAGATCAATATGCACCTCGATATGGGTGGTGCAGCGGCCGCGCTTGGCTGTGCTGACGCTGTGGGGCGCACACAGCCCGAAGGTGTTGAAGTGCATTTCGTGGTTCCGTCGGTTGAGAACCTGGTCAACGGCAACGCATACAAGGTGATGGAGATCATCCGCGGATACTCCGGAACCACAGTTGAGATTCACAACACGGATGCAGAGGGTCGGCTCATCCTCGCCGACGCCCTCGCATATATCACCGAGCAGAAAGTCGACGAGGTCGTGGACCTCGCGACCCTCACCGGCGCCTGT
This sequence comes from bacterium, assembly GCA_030427825.1. Taxonomy (GTDB): domain Bacteria; phylum Myxococcota_A; class Bradymonadia; order REDH01; family REDH01; genus JAUICO01. Next base: position 4,468 of record JAUICO010000180.1, read on the forward strand.
GTGGTCGCTCTCGGTGAGGAGACCGCAGCGGTGTTTTCAAACAACGACGACTTTGCGTCTCGCTTCATCAGCAGCGCAGGAGCTGTCGATGAAGCCGTGTGGCACATGCCGCTCGTCGATCGCATCGAAGGCCAGCTGAAGTCATCGGTGGCGGATACGAAGAACATCGGGAAGCGCTGGGGCGGCGCGATCAGCGCGGCTCTCTTCCTTAAGAAGTTTGTTGGCGATACCGACTGGATCCATGTGGATCTTGCCGGGCCCGCGATGGCGGATGCTGCGTGGGAGTACATCTGCAAAGGCGGCACAGGTTTCGGCGTGCTCGCACTGCACGAGTACGTGACCCGGAGCGGCAACGGCTGACGGCCGGCCGCCCCGCCGGCAGTCGACCCTACTGCGAGTCCAGCAAAGACCTGATTCGCGCTGCTGCGTCTGCGACACGGCCGTCGCGGGTCGCGTGGATCGCCCGATAGACGTCCAGCACCGCGGCGCTCTCCGGGTCGCGGGGATCGACGGTCGCAGAGAAGCGGCGTATGGCCGCGTCCAGCTGCTGCGGATCGGCGTCCATTGCGGCTATCGAATTGATGTAGCCGATGTAGGCCGGCATCAGGCGCGCGTCGGCTTCGATTGCACGTCCGAACACGTCGGCCGCGCTGTCGAAGTTCTGATTGAGGTATTGGATCTGGGCCTCGCAGAGCAGCTCCCGCGAGAGAAGGGCAGAAGGCGTGCTCCGCGGTGCCTCCGGCGGATCGGGAATCAGGCGATGTGAGAGCCGGTAGCGTTCCCGCTGGGTCTCCCACCCCTCCAAGCTCAGTTGGGGCAGCCGAGGCCGGTTGGCCGCGACCTGGCGG
>JAUICO010000181.1 GCA_030427825.1 bacterium
AATGAATGCCGTCACGCCAGCTGTCGGGAGTAGCAACGCTGATGCAAAGACGTTCGCCTGATACTCTGGCGACGTATAGATCTTCTGTCCGGGCTTGAGCTTCTCTGACGGAGTGCGAATCGAATACGAAGAGTCTCGAAAGGCAGCCGCCTTCTCCTTGAACAGGTCATGCGCATGCAGGAATGCGTGGCCAAGTTCGTGTGCGATCGTGAAGCGGCTACGGCCATCACCCTCAAGTGCCGCATCATAGACGGCGGTACGCAAGCTTATGCGGATACTGTCACCAGCGACTTCTGTGGCTCCATCGTAGTCTGCATCATCCGCAAGCCACGTTTCAAACTCCCACCGATTTCCGCGGATATCGTCCAAGCCCCCTTCTTCAATGATGGAAAGTAGCGCCGCGAGATTCACCGGCATCCCAGCTGCCAACGAGCTGGAGAAGAATCGTTCGGCGACCGACTCTGCGTAGTCCCTAATCGATTGCTTAGAGCGCCCTTCTACTTCGCACAGCTCTTCGACGACTTCGTCGCCGGCGAAAACATGGGCGACTTCCTGACCAAGGCGAAGGGCCGCAGAAAGCACCTCGTCAGTCAGCTCTGCGTCTTCAGGAAGCTCATCGAGAAACCGCGCCACGAACAATTCGTCCGGGGGTACCTCCAACTCGACTACGAACTTCGCGAAAATCTCATCGCTTAGTCGCAGACGCCCCGAGAGCAGCCTCGATACTACACCCTCAGAGACCCGGAGCTTGCGCGCCACCTGCACTTGCCGGAGGCCGCGCTGCTGCACGTGATCGCGAAGAAGCCGAGATGTATGGTAATGCGTCGCCATTGCACCCCACTACCCCATCGCGAGTCGTATTGCAACGATCTTGCACGAAACCACAGAGTCCCGAAAGCTCGGAGCTGTGAACGTAGAAATGAAGATCGGTGTTCTGCGTAGTGTCATGGTTGCCGTAGGCCTACGACCGGCGCATGAGCCCGGGCTGCGCCGAGGCCGAAAGCTCGTCTGGCTGGAATCGAGTCTCGACGTCACGAGGCGAGGATCTCTCCTGACACTGGCTGTGCATTGCTCGGCACGCGGCGCGACCTGACGGAAGCGCCGAAACCGGTGAATCTGGACCCGAGATCTGGGACTCGTTGCGTCGCCCTGAGACGCTCTGAGTTGCACTGAAGCGGGTGTCTTCTACTTGAACCCCGTGTTCATGCGGGTCCTCGATTACCTCCCGTGTGCCTTCACACGGAAGAAGTCACTGGTTCAATCCCAGTCGTGCGCACTGTCTTAGTCCCCACCTGCTCTGCGCTTCGCGCAACCGCTGTGGGGCCCGTGGTCCTGCCGCCCAACGCTCTGCGCGTCGCGCTACCGCTGTGGGGCCCGTGGTCCTGCCGCCCAACGCTCTGCGCGTCGCGCTACCGCTGTGGGGCCCGTGGTCCTGCCGCTCTGCGCGTCGCGCTACCGCCCCGGCGCACGGTGCTCCACCCATGCGACCATGGTACGATGGCCCAATGAAACACCTGCATCGCGCCGTAGCCTCAATCATCTGCTCCCTCTGCCTGCTGCTCGTGGCTTCGCCCGCGCACGCACACTTCCTTCTCCTTTCACCGGAGAGCTACGCAGAGCAGAACCTGCTTGGCGACCCTCAGAAGAACCCGCCGTGCGGTCAATTCGACACGATTGAGGGTCCGACCGGCGTCGTAACAACCTATGAAGAAGGATCGACGATCTCGGTCACGATCAATGAAACCATTTACCATCCCGGCCACTATCGCGTCGCAATCGCTGCGTCCCCCGAGCTGCTGCCGGACACACCGCCGGTGACCGCCGGCTCAACTCCGTGTGGTTCTACGGTCATCACAGAGAACCCAACGCTACCGGTCCTGGCAGACGGCATGCTCCTGCACGATTCGCCCGTGTCCGGCGATCGAACTTTCGATGTTGAGTTGCCCGAGGGCTTCACCTGCAACAATTGCACTTTGCAGGTGGTGCAGTTCATGTCCGACCATGTGTTGAACGTTCCCGGTGGCTGCTTCTATCACCACTGTGCAACCGTCTCGGTGGTCCCCGGCGGCGGGGGCGATGACGTTGGCACCGCAGATGTTGGCGCAGGTGATGACGTTGGTGTGGACGACGCGTCCACGGATGACGTCGCGGAAGCCGACAGTGGGTGCACGCAGGCATCGAAAGCCACACTGCCTCCGTCGTTAGCGTTCGCCGTATTGGGGGTCGCGGTCGTAGGCCGGCGTCGGCGCCGCAGGTAGTCGCCCGGCCGACCATCGGCGGCACGGTAGCGCGACAACGAATCGCCGAAACGTGCTTCGGATGAGGAGCCGCGATGCGCCGCACGACGCCCAACGCAACATGCCCATGCCGGCCTCGCTAGCGAATGAAACCATACACCGGGTGAATAACGCTTATCGCCGGCTGCAGGCCGTCCGGCTGCGCGATGATGCGGAGCAGCGGGAGGGGCTCATTGATGTTCCAATGGTCTTCGAAGGGCAGCGCAACCGGCCCCTCGAGCACCTGCGGGTCGCCGATCGGGCCCAGCGCGACGAACCAGTGCAGCGGATCGTCACTTTCGGGCGACAACACACTCACAAGTGCCGCCGCCCTGTATTGAACATACGAGACCGCGACCCGTAGATCGGACACTGCCGCAGGGAATGCCGGAAGGAGCTCGTCGAAGTCAAAGGTCTCAAGCGTCATCGTTTCGGGATCCAGGCGATCGAATGCCGGCCGCTCTGCCGACGCACCCAGGAGCCAGCCGACACCGTTGCCGCAGGTGCCGTCGGTCGCCGATTGCCGAACCAAACAGTCGCCGCCCTGAACCTCGGGGGCCATCACCCACCAATGACCCGGGGACACATCCTCGACACCGGCGATCTCCCGCTGCGTTCCGTCCCGCTCTCGGCAGTACAGGCGATCATCGCCGATACTACCGCACACCGTCCAGTCCGCGAGCGTCATCTCAGGAATCCAGTCGTCCCCCGTCGCACCGTCCGGTGTTTGGATTAGCGCAATATCCGGCTCCGGTCCGCCGCCGGTGCTGTGTGGAAACTGACGCGCCACAAAGTAGCGATTCATCATTCCGCCGGTCTGCACACCACTTGAACGTATCTCGTCGAACGGTTCTTCCTCGACGTGTTCCACATACTCCACACTCATCGGCCCGGTGTGCACCAGACCCACGGGCCATTGCCCCCCAACGCCTCCGTTGACGTTGCAGCCGGCGTGCTCATAGGCCATGAGCGGACACGGAATACCGGCCTCTTCGGTCCCCGGAGTGCACCGTTGTCCGTCGCTGTTTGCGATCCGGTACCCGTCCCTTGACCACCAGTAGATCCCAAGATTCGCGGGATCCTGCCTCAGGTTCAACCCACGGCCGTGTATGGAGTATCCGTCGTCACCGCTTGTCGGGGGCGCATAGTAGCGCTCCGGCGAAGTCGTGATGGTCGTCACCGTCTCGCTGAACCCGGTGTTGTGACAGGATGCGGTAGTCCACGATGTGGTCCCGGCTGAGGCCGTCGTCAACGTCGCACGGCCGACGCCCGGAAGCTCGCCCTCGGCGTAGTACACGCCGCTTCGATTCGTGACCTCAACATGGGCGGGATGCCGCACAATCAGGTAACAGCCCTCGCCGTCGCTCAGCACCTGCTCAGCCGGGAAACCCGCCAGGGTCCAGCCCTCCCTCGACAGCGGCCCGTACGCAGGCGGATAACAGACGCGCAGATGCTGACCTTCAACGGTCAGCTCGACGGTCTCCGAGATCGGCGGCAGACGTGTTGTTTGCTCGCTCGCGGCCGGCAGCTCCGCCAGCCAGATGTGGCTCGTTCCATTGTCCGGCCCCACATCCAGATGGACGCCCCACTCCGGCTGTGCATCCAAATCGGTCGCAGGCGGCTCGCGATAGTATCGGACGCCGTCCCCCTTGTAGCCTGAGGTCGTCACCACGAGAAAGCGATCGCCGCCAACCCACGTCGCGCCGGTGAGCTGATGTCCGTCAGGCAGCCGAACGCGTCCGCGTCCACGGTACCGTACACCGTCCTCGTCGAGGACGAGCTCCTCAATCCTGCCGTTTGAACGCGTAACGAAGTGATGTTGCCCTTCGTTGTCCGCGGTGAGCGACAGGGACTCGGGGCGAGCCACAAGCAGAGGCGTAGGCGCGTCGCCACCAAGCCTCAGCTCGCGGACCCAACCATCATAGATCAGGCTGTGGTTCACTCCATTGAAGGCAGCGATCATCCCCTGGCCGGAATCCGCCATGATCACTCGACCATCATCGAGCACCCGGGCAATCGCGAGCCCTCCGCTCGAAATCGGGCCCACCTGACCGGGCTGCGGGTCACGGTCCACCTCGACCACGGTGCCGCCCGTCGTCCGTTGTTCGATGGCCCCGCCGGAGCCGTGCACCAGCGCCCCGGCCCATGCAGAAAAGTGACGGAGTCGACCGAGTTGGTCGGTGTTCTCTTCGTAGATACCAGCGAGCATCTTGATCACCGAATCGCCGTCGACGAGCACCTGAAGCGCATTGAGGCACGAGGTGTCGTAATTCGGTCGCCGCGGGACGATGGGGAGAAGCACGCCGGTCGTGTCCGGCACCAGCTGGTCGCCCTCAAGGAGCAGGCAGCTCCTGCCCACCGAGGGCAGCCAGGCGATGTCACTTCCAAGGTCGGTGCGCGCCTCCTGACGCGCCGATCCGACCAGCTCGAGAATCACGTGTGTTCGCCCTCCGACGAGCACCGCCGAGAGATGCGAGAGCACGACGCCGTCAACCTCCGTCACGGCTTCGAGGCTGACCTCTGGAAGCGCAACGGGCGGCGGCTCCGGCGAGTGCAACACTACGGATTGACCGGCGGGGACAAGTCCGAAGCCATCCACGAAATGGCCCAGGTCGTTGGGTTCGGCGTTCAGCATCGCAGCCCCGCCATAGGTCCACACGTCCTGCGGGCCAAAGGGAGTGTCTACGTCGGTCCGCCGCGTGACCGAGCGGGAGGTCGGATCGAAACCCGGATTGTCGCCTTCGGGATTCGCGTCGAGAAAGCCGATGACACGGTCGGGGTTTCGACCGAAGGGATCGGATACCCAGGCCATCCCGTCCCGCGGCATGGCGGGCAACAGCAGCGCCGGCCGGGGATAGTAGCCGTAGGCTCTGTCGCCGACCAGGTTCAGCTCTCCGTCAGGCTCCGCGACAAACCACCGCTGGTGCGGGCCGACCCGTGCGCCCAACCGGCCGGTTGGCTGGCGCAGGACCGCCACGACCTCATCGCCGTGCCGCTCCTGCCGAATCATCAGACCGTCGATGGTCGATCCCGGC
>JAUICO010000182.1 GCA_030427825.1 bacterium
GGATTCCGTCCCGGCAGTTGCGTTCGTATAGGTACGGGTGCCGCTCTTCGCGTCGTCGGGGCCGCCCTCAGCGAAGGTGCCCAGCGGAACGGCCGCCATTCCGAAACCACTGCCGTGCGCATTCGGCGAATAGAAGAGCTCCACCGTGGCGTCGGCAGTGACCAGGCCGGTCAGCGTGACCTCTCCTGCGCCGGCGTCATGGGTGACGTCGACGATCAGCGGGAAGTTCTGCACGCGGTTGCCGCCGAAATCGAAGTCGGTGCTGTCGTTGATCGTCGGGCCATCGGGATCGGTCTCGGCGTCGTCAGCCAGGTCGATTCCGAATCCGTTGTCGACGATAACGTTCCCGGTGATCTCGACCATATTGTTTCCACCCACAAACACGCCCACTAACCCGTTATTGACGATTTCATTGTCCTTGATGACGCCGAACCCCTGGACGGCGCCGAATTCCGGGAAGCCGATGCCGTAGCGGTCGTTGCCGTCAATCTCTGCTTCGCTGATGGAGCCTGACGAAGCGCCAATGCCGTCCGAGAGCCCGATCCCATCTCTTCCGTTGGCGTAGATGATGCTGCCGTCACCGGCGCTTCCTCCGATGGTAACGGGTCCGCAGGAACGGATGTTGACGCCATCCATGCCGTTGCCTGCGGCGGTGACGTCGTACAGCGCCCCTCCGCGGGTGGATGGTCCATCGCCCACGCGTGCCGGAACCTGGGTCAGGTATCGACCGATCCAGTTCCCATCGAGCTGGGCAGCGGCCATGCTGAAGAGCTCGATGCCGTGCCGGTCGTTGTCGATGATGATGTTACACGACACACAGCCCGGGCCGGCTGTCGCAGCGTTGCCGCCGATCACCGGGTTCGAAACGTGGTGGACGTAGAGACCCGACAGGCCGTTCCCTTCCTGCGCCTGTCCGAAGTAGCCAACGCCAATCTCGTTGTTTCGTACGACCGTTTGCGACCCGTCAGCGGTGGAACCGGTGCCATAGACCTCGATGCCGTGCCCCGTGTTCTTGGAGACGCGGTTGCCGTTCGCCGCACTGCACGACGTCGGGGACACAGCGCTGTCGAAGTCCTGTCCGACGCAGCGCAGGTCTGCGCCGGTTTCCACAACGATTCCGGCAGCGTTGCCGGCATCCGTCACGGTACCGTCAATGCGCGCCATGCCGATCATGTTGTTGAATATCGCGGTCGGGCCCGCCGCAGCATCCACCGAGACGCCGACCCCGGTGTTGCCGGCGATGACATTGCTCATGCGGCCGAAAACGCCACCATCGACCGGGTCGCCGATTCGCGTGCTATCCCCTTCGACGAGGATTCCCGTGCCGTTTCCGTCGACGCCGTTGTCCGGGTCAAAGCCGATGTCATTTCGATAAATGTGCGCCCGAGTGCCGTCCGCGAGGATGCCCTCGTTTGTGCTGCCACGCACGACGTTGAAGGCGATGTCGTTGTCCGCTCCGGTGTCGTGGACGCCGATGCCGCTGCCCACGATCTGATTCGCCGCGACACCGGCCCCGGCGTTGGTCGGCAGCGCGCAGTTTCCGTAGGTGCCGGCGTCTTCGACGTAGACGCCGCCGATGCAGTTGTTCACAGCGCCGGTCTGCAGGAACACGCCCTTCGGCTGGGACGCGTAGACCGTCCCGTCGATGTCTGTACCGATAAAGTTTCCGGTAACAGAGTTTCGCATCGGCCCGTTGCGAATCGCGACACCGACGGTGGTGTTCGCCGCGATCACATTCGACGCGTAGGTGTCGCAGGTCTGTGACCCGACGGATGGGATTGCGCCGATGCAATGAAAGTCTGTGTCGTTGAAGAGCTCGACCCCGACCGAGTTGGGGATCGGCGTGCCGGTATCGGAGACGCCGATGAAGTTGTTCACAATCCAGTTTGCGTCGGCGGCGTTGGACGGCGTTCCACCGTCTATAACGGTCACGCCGCTTCGTGCGTTTCCAATGATATTGCCGGGCGGGCGCTCCACCTCAACCGCTTCAAGGTCACCGACGCGAGTTCGCATGCAGTTGTTCGCGATGTACACGCCGGCCGAGCCAATGCCGCTCGCCGCGTAGCCCAGGTCGTGATTGCCGATGTAGTTGCCGACAATCGTTGTGTCCGTCGATCCGTACACTGCGATTCCGTCACTCCAGTCATCGATGATGTTAGGATCGATGCTTGACTGACAGCCATCGATGACAAGGCCACCGATGCAGGTTCCTGCAGCGCCGGTCACGTACACTCCGGTACCGGTCGAGCTGCCGATCCCGCCGCTCTCTCCGTCCGTTCCAATCAAGTTCTCGGCGATCGAGTTGTCGCTGCCACCGTTGACTCGGATACCTTCGCTCACTGCTGAGATGATGTTCCCATCATCCGGCGCATCGCTGCCCACGATGCAGGCTTCGCAGTCGTTGAGCAGGACGCCGGCGCCACCACCGTTGGCCCGGCCTACAGGTGATCCCGGAAGCACGCCGATGAGTGAGCGCTGAACCACGGTATCCTTTCCCGCCGAGGCGATCTCGGCGTTGCTGTTACCGACCACGGTGCAGCCATCTATGAAGGTCGACGAGACCCCGGTGCCGATATCGATTCCGTTGAGAGCGCCGCCATCAACGGTGGATGTCGCCGGCCCGTAGCCGACGGCGAGGTCGACCAGTTCTACATCACCGGCATCGACGCCGATGCCGTAGTAGGCGAAGCTCCTGAATGCGAGGGACGAGATGTGCGAGCCGGCCGATCCGGGCTTCAACAACAGAGAATAGAAGGTCGGATTTGCGATACCGGAACCATCGATCTCAACCAGGTTGTTTGCGCTGGAGCCGGCCTGCGTTTCACCATCGATGACGACCGGAGCCGTGACGTTGGGGAGGTTCTCAGTGAGCGCGATCACATGAGGTCCGCTGCCCGAAATATCGAAGCAGATTCGCGTCGTGTCCGGATCGGAGTTCGCAAAGGTCAGGGCTGTGCGCAGCGAACCGGCGCCGCTGTCGTTCGTGCTCCACACAAGCGCGTCGCACCCGGCGGGCAGACACGGTCCCGGCGTATTCACCGCGCCGGGGGTCGCGCATTGGACCGTGAAGTCGTCGTTGTTGTCGTTGGTGTCGGTCGACGCGGCGTTGCGTCCGATGGAGTGCACGGATCCGCCCGCATCCAATGCGGGATCGTCGACGGGCGCGCCGTCAAGGCCGCTGCCCTCGGTCCACACCGGGCTTATGAAGCCGCCGAAAGTGACGGTATCGATCGGCGGAATACTCGTCGGGCAGGCGTCACTTTCGATCGCGACCGCCGAAGGAACGGTGTCCGGAAGGAAGGGACCCGTGAGCAGGACCGGAAAGTCGCAGGGAGCGCCGGAGGAGACGACGCCGCAGATGGTGTAAAATTGCCCCGGAGACAACTGAATGTCGCCGAGCGCGAGGTCCGTTTCAAGCCCGCCTGTGGCGCCATTGAATGTACACAGGTGCACATCAGACTCGAACACCGTGATGTTGCCCGGATTCGTAAGCTCCACAAACTCGTTGAGGTCAAAACCCGGCTGATCGTAGTCGACCTCGTTGATCACAAGCTGCGCGGACGCCGTGGAAAGCGCGACGAAGGACAGCGCGGCGACAAGTCCACTGATCGAAGCCGGAGCGGCTGCGCTTCGGAGCAAGCCGATGCTCCTCGTCCCATTCAGGCCACGCATACGTGCATTCAACATCATTGTCCTCGCATTGAGAGCCATGCCGACAGGTGTCCCCTGACGGTGGCCGCAGGAAAATCGCTTGCGGGACTTGTGGTTGGATCCCGTAAGGACTCAGGCCCTATAGCGAAAAAGTGGGAGCACCGCGACCAGCGTCTGGCCGAGAAGCTCCCATAATCCGCCCGCGTGACTGCCATCGCACGGTCGTCGCAGGATCATGACCGCGTTGCGCAGGGTTCCCCTGCCCCCGCAGACGCACAGGCCGGTCCGACGCTCGCGTCCACGAGAACCCTACTCTGCGGATTCGCCGGCCCAGGCACCGGTGGTCGGTCGTGCGAAGAGGCGCGCACCGGCGTCGGCCGCCGAGGGCCGCTCGAAGGACTCGCCGTCATCCGTCGAAGCGCCGCCGCCATCGGCGCCGCTGTTGAGGATCGGCGGGATGAGATTGTCCGGGACCATCGCCTTGACCGACTTCAGGGTGCTGTTGACGAAGCCCCGCGTGATCGTCGTGACAGCGTTGGTGCCCTGGTAGAGCTCGGCGAGGGTGTCCTCGAGCGCCGCCAGGAAGTAGTCGATATCGTCGTCCGTTGACGTGACCGGCGGCAGAATCTTGATCGCGTTCAGGCCGGGCCCGGGGATCTGTACGATGATTCGCTGCTTCGTGAACATGTGCACGTTGACCGCGGCGCCGAAGCTGCCCGGATCGGCCATGCCCATGACTTTCTGCTGTAGTTTGAGCCCCGGCTGCGCGGAGTCACGGAAGTAGATCGACATCATCAGGCCCTTGCCCTTGATCTTCTCGATCACATCGTAGCGCTCAGCGAGGGCGCGGATCCCGCTGCGCAGCCGCTCTTCGAGGTAGAGGACGCGGTTTGGCGCGTCGATGTCTTTCAGCACCTGAATCGTCGTGAGTCCGGCTGCCATGGCCAGGTTGTTCTCCGCGAAGGTGCTGAAGTACACCGGGCCTGAGGTGAACTTCGAGTACACCGTCTCGTAGACGTGTTCCTGCATCAGCACCGCCGCGACGGGGACGGCACCGCCGGACAGGGTCTTTGAAATGGTGATCATGTCCGGCGCCACACCGGAGGCGACGGACGCAAACCAGGTGCCGGTGCGACCGAGGCCCGTCTGCACCTCGTCGGCGATCATCAGCGTCCCGTACTCGTCACAGAGGGTACGGGCCTCACGCAGGTATCCGGGCTCCAACACGGTGGTTGTCATGCCCTGCACCGGCTCGAAGATGAAGCCGGCGACGTCGCCGCGCTGCAGCTCTCGGCGCAGAGCGCCGATGTTGTTCGGCGGGATTGGCGTGCAGGTCGGCATCAGGGGTTCCTGACGCTCGCGCAGCGCCGGGAATCCACACATCGAGATCGCGGCAAAGGAGCGCCCGTGAAAAGCGCCCTCCAGGTAGAGGTAGCGTCGGCGGCCGGTTGCCACGCGGGCGAAGCGGACGCAGACGTCGGTCGATTCGGTGCCGGAGTTGGCGTAGATGCACTTGGTGAAGCGGGGTCCCGCCAGCTCCAACAGCTCGCCGGCCAGGGAGCCGCCGAGCACCGATGAGTTCACGACGCAGAGGTTGGGAAGGTCCATGTCGACAACGTCTTTGATGGCGTTGTTCA